>NZ_BAAACY010000038.1:0-419 GCF_039521925.1 Virgibacillus salarius
AATGGATTTTTTCCATACAAAAGTGAACTTATTGGCATTCGCTTCTAATTTCGTGCCGTCAATAAAAATGACCTCTTCTTCAATTGCCTTCTCTTCAACAAGTTGACAGCGAAATAGGACAAAACATTGGCGTAGTAACTCTTTTACTTCGGGATGAACACGGAATCGATTGATGGTACGATAGCTCGGCTCATAACCCTGTGCTAACCACATCATCCGTACACTATCTTTAAGTAAGCCTTCTATTTTTCTGCCAGAAAAAACAGATTGGGTATAGGCACATAAGATAATCTTCATCATCATTCGAGGATGGTAAGCAGGACAACCTGTTTCGCGCAAAAATCCCACAAATGATTCCTCTGGGATATGTTCTACAATATGGTTCACTGCATAGGCGATATCATTTTCTTGTAATTTCA
>NZ_BAAACY010000038.1:490-14044 GCF_039521925.1 Virgibacillus salarius
CAGAAGGTATCCCTTTTGCGTACATAAATCTCAAAAAAGTGGTACTCACCAAATTATTGGCGAGTACCACTTTTTATTTTACTGGGTTTTGTCCCAGCCCCTTGGCCTGACCTTCCTACAGGTATATGAACATATGTAGTAAGAATTTTTACTGGATGTTCCTACTCTACATATCAACGCTTCAGCTTTTGTTGGATATCCTTTTTCAAGCCATCAATCTTAATTGCACGAGCTTGACCATCTTGATATACTTTTCTCTCTATTTCCTTAGCTGTTTCCCAGATAGAACGCTTTTCCTCTATCCCCTGTTTTGTCATATTGCTTTTCACAAACCAACCTACAGCTATGCCAATTGCTGCTCCGGCTGTAATTACACTGACGCTTTTACTCGTTATGTTCGTCATTTAGTGGTGCTCCTTCATGCTGATCTTTCTTATGCTGTCTACGTTTTTGCAACCAGTAGTATCCAAGAGCAAATGTTCCGTATAAACCACCAGCTTTATTTTTATTAGTTACTTCCTTCGTATCTTCCGTTTTTTGCTTTAACGATTCCGTTACATCAACCAAGGATGAGGAAAATTTCCGAGTTACATTTCCAACATCACCGACAATATAAAATAACGGACTTAACTGTTTCATTTTTTCATTTATATCTGATAAGGTATGGTTACTTTCTTCTATTAAATTAGTGGTTTCCTTAAAAATGGAATTCATTTGATCCGGAAGCTGATTCACCGTTTTCTCGACACCATGAAGCACCCCCGCTAAATTATTTAATACATGTGCAATAAAAATAGCAATTATTAAACATGCAATCCCAATTAATAATACTCCAATACCTGTTAACATGATTATCCCTCTCTCCCTGAATGATTGTTTGATACATCAGCTGCTTCCTCTTGCTTATTCTGGGTAGGTGTATGCCGCTTCCATTTATCAAATAAATAAAATGCTGTTTCAGCCCAACGAATACCTTCAATATATGGTTTTGTCTTTTGCTCCATTTCGGCATCTGTAAGCTTAGAATTATTTTTCATTAATACATGATTTATCGTATTGATCGAGTTACCCATGTTCTCTACAGTTGCAAACACACTATCAGTTGCCTTCATTTTTTCTTCTATGTCGTCCATCATTCCATTCGTTTCTTGTAACATATGTGTTAATTGTGGGGTTACTTGTTGCATTTCTTGCCCAACTTCCCCTAATGTATTTCCCATCGTTCTCAGTGTTTTAGACACACGATGTAATACTAAGGCAATATACCCGACCGTTAATGCAAATGCAATACTAATCATTAGAATAGCTATATATATAATTCCTTCCAATTCGAACATCCCCCTTCCTATACATGCATTATACCACTTGAATACGCGAATAAAACGTATTGTGCTTTGACGATTACATCATGGAAATAATGGGTATATGGTAATTAAACTACATATGGAGGAACGTATATGTCAAATATAAAAGCAATTGCCAAGCAATTTACAGCAAAATTCAAAAGTGATAATGTTCCCTTGTTAGCAGCTGCCTTAGCCTACTACTTCTTATTATCTATCGTACCATTATTTTTAGTTTGCTTTGCCTTAATTCCATATTTTAATATACATCCTGATGATGCCATTACTTTTATTGAAGGTGCTCTACCTAATGAACTTTCAGCTATCTTCGAAGAAAATATTGTTCGACTTATCGAAACACCACGTGGTGGTCTACTTACCATTGGAATAATAGGAGCTATATGGTCATCTTCAGCCGGGATGAATGCCTTCATTAAAGCAACTAACGAAGCTTATGAAATGAATGAAACAAGGAACTTCCTCGTTGTTCGCATCATTGCACTCGGCCTCACCTTAAGTATGATTATAGCATTGGTTGTTGCCATTATCGTACCCATTTTTGGAAATGTCATTCTCCAATTTTTAGATTCCTTATTCTTCTTTTCTGCTACCACTGCTTTGTTATTACAAGTGCTTCGATGGACTGTTAGTCTCATTATATTATCAGGATTCATTCTTATTCTATATCGTGTTGCTCCGAATAAACGACTCCCTTTTAAACATATTATTCCCGGAACCATAACAGCTAGCTTTCTTTGGCAGGTTATCTCGTTAGGCTTTTCCGTATATGTCAGTAATTTTGGGAATTATTCTGCTACATATGGTAGTCTTGGTGGCATCATCATTTTATTAATTTGGTTTTTCCTAACTGGAATGATTCTAATAAGTGGTGCCATTATTAATGTTATATGCCATCAGAAGCAACAACAGTCAGATGATGAGAAGATTCTCACATCATCAATGTAAAAAAGCAGCCAAAAAGGTTCGTACAGATGTAGCAACTGGATTACGCGAGAAACTCCAGCGAGAAGAACGGCTGCATTAAGCCTCGCACCGAGTCGTATTTACTCCCTAGGAGTTGAACCACCTTCCGGGGGCTGGTTTAGGATGAGAGTTGTCTTTTAGGACAACTCCTCTATCGCGATAAGAAGCCTATCAAAAAGGGCTCGTACCAAGCAGTATCGCGAGGAGAAATGATACGCTTCCAACTATGGTCCCACTTAATTGGCGTTATAAATGTTGCCTGCTGCCGAAATTGACTTTCTGGATCCGCTGCAACTGCATCTCCAACAGTCACGCCAGAAGTTATCTCTAACATAGAATTCATAAGAATTCCCGTATCTACTTTCTGCTTCAATAAATTTCCCTCTTTTGTCATTTTCCATACATTACCTTGAGCGATCATATCTTCATATAAGACTGTTGCCTGTTCCGATGATTTCGTAATAATTGTTACATCTGCATGATAGCCAGGTAATAATGCTTGTTCAATCGACGCTTCCTGATTCTCATTATCTTTGGTAGATGCTTCCGTACCATCTGTTGTCTTTTCTTCCGTCTGATCCATTGTATCAGACGAACCGACAGCTTCCGGGTTTTCTACTGTTTCTTCTTTCTCTTCCTTCGCACCTTCCATATTTGCCTCTTCCTCATCTAATTCAAACGTTGCAGCAAAAGGGTAGATACTATCATCTTTTACAGTCACATTCCCTTTTGGAGCATCACTTACATGATTAATAGTACCTTCCAGACTTATATCTTTCTCGGAAATGCTAATCTCAACGGGTAAGCCTGCTTGTACAAGCGTACGCTCTTGTTCCGTCAACTCCCCCTCAGCATGTAGAGATGCACTTTCAATCGTTATAATTGGATCTTGCAATGAGGAAGATACCGATGCAACTCTACCTTCATATGGACTTTCCACCGTAATCGTATCACCCGTCGTTTGAAGCTCTTGTAATTGATTGTTAATACTTGTTAACGCAGCATTTTTTTGTGCCAATTCTTTTTCCTTTTCTACAATATATTGCTCTTTAACCAAATTGGCTTGGATCGGATCTTGTGGAAACTCTACACGCATTTCCTCCGATGTTATTTCTAATGATGGGGATGCTTCTGTATTTGTTTGCGGAATCTGATAAGCTCTCATTTGTGTAATCGCCTGTTGAATAGCAGCAATTTCACCCTCTACCTGATCTGCTTCTTGAATGAGATTCGACTCCGCTTCATAATAATTGTCTACCGTATAAGAAAAAAGTGCATCTCCCGCACTAACTTGGCTCCCCTCTTTTACCAGGAATTCATTAAAGCTTCCTGTTTGAGGATCAAAGTACACGTGGTTCGCTTCCGTAGCAGCTAACACCCCAGAAGTATGCAACTTTTCTTCCATATCCATCTGATTAACCTGAGACCAGTCAGAGATATAAGCAATTCGATCTACTTTTTTTTCATCATCGATATAAACCAATACAAAATTAACACCAATAAATAATACAATAGCGACTTGCAGAAAACGTTTTTTAGCCTTTTGCATTATCCAAACCACCCATTCAAGATGTATCGATCAGTATATGCTATCAATGCAGCAAGAATCCAATAACACATATGTAACCCTATTACAATAAGCCAAAGCCACTTTTTCTTTATATCTGATAAATAACCTATGTATTTGACTTGAAAATAAATGATCCAGAGCTGAAATAATGAAATGGCTCCGAAAAAATAAATAAACAGCGTATTGTCGAAAAGGTATGATGCAATAATCCCTAGAGATAAAGGAGATACATACCAATCTAGCCCATTAAAAACTGCTAACGGAATCCATATTAGTCTTTCAATTAAAACTACCAATAAGACAACCTGTTGCATGATTAATAGTTTCCGATAAGGTACTCCTGTAATAACATAGAAAATCAATGAAGGTATAAACAACACTAACGCTGTAAATAAAACTGCAAAGGCTACCCTTCCTACCAGAAACCAAAATTTTTGTTGCTCATAGATTAATGGCTTTAGCTCCATAGCTCCTGACGAAAGAAGATTTGTTCCTATGCCTACGTAGGCCATCCAACCGTATAAGATGACAGTACATAAAAGAAGTAAGAAATTCATTTTCCACAGATTTTTTATTTTCTCTGCTTTCTTTACTCGAAATAAATGATCTTCTATGGAAAACAGAAATTTACCCATGTTGCTATAATAAGTCATCTGCTACATCCCTCTTCTATATTTCAATTATCAGAATTACAAATATTGCCTTAATTTTATCGTAGAATCGGATAAAAATCTATTGTTTTTGTAAAAATTGACAAGATCCTACAACATATGAAGTCAAAATGCTACGCTTATAATCAATGATAGAATGGCCAAAAGAGATAGCAAAATAAGCTTTGGCGAAAAAATGCGCTCGTCCTTACATAAGGAGCAAGCGCATATACCTTCATTAATTTACTATTTTTATACTTGATTGTACTCTATTCAATGCTTGTCGTATATCATGAATAATGTCTTCACTGTCTTCTAAACCTGCTGATAGGCGGATTAGACCATCTGTAATCCCGTACTTCAAACGTTCTTCAGGTGGAATTGACGCATGTGTCATCGAAGCAGGATGCTGAACCAATGTTTCCGGGTCGCCCAAGCTAAAAGATATCATAGCTAATTTAAGATGGTTTATAAACATTTTTCCTGCTGGGCACCCTCCTTTTACTTCAAATGATACAATTCCTCCCATCCCACGCATTTGTTGAATTGCTAATTGATGTTGAGGGTGCGAAGATAGACCTGGATAGTGAACTGTATCAATCATTTCATGCGTTTCTAAATACTCCGCTATTTT
Organism: Virgibacillus salarius; assembly: GCF_039521925.1. NCBI lineage: Bacteria > Bacillati > Bacillota > Bacilli > Caryophanales > Bacillaceae > Virgibacillus > Virgibacillus salarius. The sequence goes on from NZ_BAAACY010000038.1 coordinate 5,672, forward strand.
TTGAGCATTTTCACAGTGCTTATTCATACGTAACGCCATTGTTTTTATTCCTCGAATTATCAGGAATCCATCCCAAGCATTTAATTGTTGACCAAGATCACCTGCAATTCTCTTTCGCATGAATTGAATAGTGGATGCATTACTAATAATCAAACCAGCTAATACATCTCCGTGTCCGTTCATATACTTCGTTGCACTATGAATGACAACATCGGCACCTAATTGTAACGGATTCTGTAGATACGGGCTCATAAATGTATTATCAATAATTAAAGGAATATTATAACGCTTACATAAATTAGCAATTGCTTTTATATCAAGCACTGTGAGTCTCGGATTCGACGGAGTTTCAATATAAACAGCTTTCGTATTATCCCTTAAAGCACGCTTTATAGAAGATAGCTTCGTACAATCTACAAAACTAACATCAATTCCAAAGCGTGGGGCAAGAGAGTGTAAGAAACTAAACGTACCTCCATAAACATCCTTTGTTACTATTACATGATCACCATTTTTTAAAAAGGTTAATAATGCTGTGGAAATTGCCGCCATTCCACTAGCTAAGCCTAAACAGGCTTCCCCACCTTCTAAAGCCGCTACTTTCTTTTCCAAGGTCTGTACAGTTGGATTACCATACCGCCCATAATAGATTCCTTCCCGTTCTCCTGAAACTACATCTGAAGCTGTTTCTGCATCTGGAAAAGCATAAGCTACAGCAGGTGTAATACATTGTGTGATCATCCCTGTCTTAGCATCTGGCTTTAAGTTCTCATGAATTAGTTTCGTATCTCGCTTCCAATCCATATTCTCTCTCCTTTCACTATCTTACGTTTTGTATAATTGTATACAATTATTTTTAGATGGAAGCATAAGTTAATATAACTCCTCCATCTTTTTAATAGCAGTATCTAGACTTTTCATAACATGCTGCTGTGAAATAAGTTCCGCTTGATGCGCATCGCCTTTTATCATATGGTCTAATATTAAAGCATGATCATCTAGCTGATTTTCCGTTGAATCTGTTGTTTGTATTAGGCCTAACCTTCGATAACGATTTATATGATTATTTAGTGTAAGTAGAATTTTCTTTGCCGTTTTATTTCCACTTAGCTCATATAAGTAAGAATGGAACTCCATACCGTATTGAATATGATCATCTTCCAATCCCTGCTTTTTAGCCTTATTTATCAGTAGCGTTATATTCTTTAAATGGTAAATATCTTTTTCTGTAGCATGTTTTGTCGCATCTCTAGCGATTTTACCTTCTAATATACTGCGAATCTCAAAAATTTCCCTTGCCTCTGTGATAGAAAGTGGCGCAACCTTTAATCTGCCATTCTGTTTTCTTACCAATAATTCTTCAAATTCCAATTGTTGTAATGCGGCACGTAGAGGTGTTCTGCTAACTTCTAATTCCTTAGCAAGACTTTCCTCAATAACGTCCTGATTAGGCTCCATTTGCCCACAAATAATTTTGTTTTTTATCTCCTCATATACATAATCCTTCGTTCCAAGACGCATTTTACTTCACACCCTTCCTATCCACCACTTGTGATTTTGTATAATTGTATACAATTATTTTGTGCTAACTCTACCCAAATGTCAATAAGAGGTTCATTCTTTATAGACTATAATAAAAGAAGCGACGTTGATAAGCCGCTTCTCCATCAATAGTTATTAAATGGTACTTGTATCTCGTACCATTACCAATCCAGAGACAATACCTGAATGATCCTCTTCTCCATTAAACCGGAAACCCAACCGCTCATATAAGGCCTGTGCCTTTGTATTATCTCGTGTGACACTTAGATAAATCATTTCTGTATCATATAGTTCTTCAATATGCTTGAGAAGGATTGGCAAAATCTTTGATGCATAACCAAGTCCCTGGTACTTCGCATCGATCATAAAACGATCTAGCCAAACGTCACCTTCTCGTTTTACTTGACCATACATAGCATAGCCAATTGCTATTTCTCCATCATATAATCCTACAGATTGCCATTCCGATTCAAACATCGATTGAACAATGGAGAGCGCATTACTCTCAATGTAGTCCTGCTGATTTTTCTTTACCGAAAGACAAGCAATCGTTTGCCAGTTTTCAGTCGATACCTCACGTATATGGAGGTCCATGTTCCCACTTCACTTTCTTCAATTTGTAAACATCATACACGTTTATCTCACATATAACCGGTAGTAACCCTCCCACTTATCAATATTGGGGGATCGACTGCCAGTACATGTCCGATTGGTTCAAAAGCCTTTAGCTCATACCCCTGTGATACTATACAGGAGATAAATTAATAAGTTAACCTAGAAGCTTGCCTACAAAACTAAGTTCTATTTAAGGGTGCTTTCATAACAAAATGGATCTGTTTTTTTATATTACTTTTAATAATAATTTTTTTAGAAGTGGTGCAAAGTGATCAGGAAGTTCGGAAACGCTTGGAACGAGAATACGATGCTTACCATAAATATTCTGCATTAGCTTATCTGCCAACTCATCTACTTCACCATCAGCGAGAAAAGTACCAATGACTTCCATTCCTTTTTTTCGCGCCTCCAGAACTGCAAGATTTGTATCGACAATGCCATTTTGATTATAATTAGCTGCTGCTGGTTCCCCATCAGAGAATACTAGTAAAAATTTATGTTTTTCACGGCGGGCCTCTAATTGCTCTGCTGCTACTCGAATACTAAATCCATCACGATTATCTTCTTGAGGCTCGAGCTGCATAATTTTTGGTCCATTATTTTGGTATAAGGAATCGGAAAAGGAGTGAATGATATGAAGATAATTAGGCTGGTAATGATCCGTTACCTCCATAGCATCTTCCCAGAATCCCATGATAGAATGTGGGATTTGAAAGGATTTAAGCACTTCATGAAATAGTACAATTCCTCGCTTTGTTTCTTCCATCTTTCCATGCATCGAGGCAGAACAATCTACTAGCAATGTAAAAGCGGCATCTAATTCCTTCGATTCTTGATTCTTCTTATAGAATATTCGTGGCTTCTCATCAAGCACCATCGGCAATAATTTTTTAGACAATCTGCCAATCATTAAATCCTTTCTTGCTGCATTCTTCTTATGTTCCAGTGTTTTTGTTATAATCGTCGATAGCTTGCGCTTATAGTTTTCAATATCTTTCACAAAATCAAGATATACATTAATATCCGCTTGGGAAGGAGGGCTTGATTGTTTGACACATTTTACCGCATTCTTATTTGCTTCCCCATATATTGCATCTCTGCCGCTTCCTGGCTTTATTTCTTGTTTATCCAAAGTGTCTAAATCTGAGTAATCCTTATTTTTAGTTTGTCCTGATGACCCTTGAATCGTTCCCATTGCTTGATCACCATCTTCTGTTTCTCTGGCACCATTGCCCATGATATTCGTTTTAGTACCAACTTCTAATTCAAATTGCAGAAAGGTCTGCTGTCGATCACTATTCTCATTTTCCCGATGCCAGGTGGAAAACTGTTCATCCATATATTCATTTTTCTCTTCGTCCAATTCTTCGCTATCCTCATTTGCAAGCTCATCCGTCCTTGTTAACTCATCAAATAATGTGTTTTTAGTATATTTATCAATATGATGAATGGGAAATACAAAATAATCATGAATTGTATCTACGTATCCTTCATGAAGACGGGAAACAATTTGCTCGACAATCCCTGAAACAGCTTGTGTACTTCTAGCTTCATATACAGAATAAATAAGTGGCTTGACCTTATTTAATTGCTCAAGCTGTGATTGTGAAGCTCTCGGAAAATTAGGGTCTGGGCTATTCGATTGTAAAGTTAAATAAATCAAGCAAAATAATTCATCTAATGCTAGGCCCCTTGTAACATGTGCAGCACGTTCATTTTCAAATTTATGTTTATAGTAATTTTTCCGAACAGTAAATACATGCTTTGTCCCCGGGCGTTCTTGCTTTATTTTCTCCTCTAATCGAATATCTTCAAATAATGCAAATAGTTGAGAAGCGAATTTTGGCAACGAAGATTCATTTACGGTGTGTAAAAATTCCTTCATAGCCTGTATATCAGAATAACGAAACGATCCAATTGTTCGTAAAAAAACATCCGATTTCAAGCCAGCCACTTTTACATTCGGACTGGTAGTATCCCAGGTTCTGCTTGCGGTTACCTTCCCATCTAATAAATCAATATAAGAACCAAAACTATACTCGAATAATAGCTCGGGATTACTGGATAAAACCGTAGTCAGATCCTGCAATTGCCGAAATAAATTAGTATCTACTTTAGAATCATGAAAACGATACATCGTATAATCTCCTAACTAGAATAAGGTTGCCGCCAGATTCAAGACAAACTCCCTCTCCCTATCTTCTTCCAGTTTATCAACAATGGCTCGTTGAATCGCTCGTTCCGCAGGAATAAGGACACTTAAGTCACATGCATCTAGTAAAGCACGAATAGACGCTGCATCTTCAGCTATTTTCCCTTGAACTACGGCTTGAATGAGGTCAGCTGACAACGTAACAAATAAGTCAATGGTATGCTCATCATTAAGTTGCGTATTCTCTTGAATCAGTTGCTTTAGTTGCTCACCTTCGATATAAGGTATTTCAATCACAACAAAACGGTTTTTTAATGCCTCATTGAGCGGAACGGTACCAACATACCCTTCATTAATGGCAGCAATTACATTAAACCCTTTATTGGCAGACACCAGTTCATTTGTAAATGGATTCGTTATCGTTCGACGATAATCCAAGACTCCGTTTATTAAAGGCAATGTTTCCGGTTTTGCCATGTTAATTTCATCAATATATAAAAATGTGCCATGTTGCATCGCATTAATGACAGGTCCTGAAACAAATTCGATAACCTGCTGATCATCTTTATTTGCAAGTGTTTTAAAGCCTAACAGGCTTTCAGCGTCTAAATCAACGGAGCAATTGACACTAAACATCGGTTGTTGAAATAGCATAGAAAGTGTTTCAGCAAATTTGGTTTTTCCAGCACCAGTTGGACCCTTTAACAGAATGTTTTTCCCCATGCTGAGCGCTGAGATGGCATCTATTAATAATTCTTGATTCGGCGGCATATAACCACCCTCACCAATTAATTCCTGAAATGCGTTGCTATTCCTGTTATAGCTATTCAATAGTTCTGTCATTTTGTCTGATAATTCATAGTTCGTACGCATACATAAACTCCTTTCAGAGCTATTGTATCTTTTTTTATGAGAAAAACAAAAGTTAGCTGTTTTATGACGCTATTAAAGGATAGAGATGAGAATTAACTAAATCACAAAAAAGCAGTATGTAACTCTTCACTATATATTACACCAATGAATTAACATACATCATATTGTGAAAAAATCACAAATGTATTCATGAATCTATGCTGGGGATAATACACAAATGAAAATGTCGGGAGGTAATGAATATGAGTGGAATTTTAAGTAGTAAAGTGGTGCTAATAGGTACAGGAGCGGTTGGGTCCAGTTACGCGTATTCATTGATAAATCAGGGATTGAGTGACGATATCATACTAGTGGATATAAATAAGAAAAAGGCTCAGGGAGATGTAATGGATTTGGATCATGGGATTGTATATGCACCTAGTCCCATGACGATCCGGTATGGGACTTTTAAAGATTGTAAAGATGCGGCGATTGTGGTTATTTGTGCTGGCTCAGCACAGAATCCCGGAGAGACAAGACTAGAGCTGGTGCAAAAAAATGTAAATATCTTCAAGTCAATAGTGGATGAGATTATGAAATCCGGTTTTGATGGTATTTTCATCGTAGCAACGAATCCGGTTGATATACTGGCTTATGCTACATGGAAATTCTCAGGCCTTTCAAAAGAGAGGGTCATAGGTTCAGGAACGGTCTTGGATACAGCAAGATTTCGAAGCCTGTTAGGAAGAGAATTTGGGATCGCTCCTATAAGTGTTCATGGGTATATTATCGGTGAACATGGTGATTCACAGCTTCCGGTTTGGAGCTCTGCTAATATTTCAGGCACACAAATCACTACCAAGATATCCCATGAAAGAAAAGAAGTGATCACCCAACAGGTTAAGGATGCTGCTTATCAAATTATTGAAATGAAAGGTGCGACCTATTACGGAATTGCAATGGCATTAGCGAGGATCACGAAGGCGATCCTGCGGAATGAGCAGGTGGTTTTACCAGTTGGTACGCTACTCGAAGGAGAGTATGGTGTCAATGATGTATATATCGGCGTTCCAGCGGTTGTTGACCGAAAAGGGGTTAGAAATGTGATTGAGCTCTCGCTGGATGAAAGAGAACAAGAAAAATTTGCGATCTCTGTACAACTATTGCAAGACTTTCAACAGAAGATAGGGTAATAGGGCAAGCTCATCATCCAATCATTCTTACTAAAAGGGAGTCATTTGTATGTTAGTTGAAAGTGTTAATCCGTTCGGTCATTTAGGAATCACAGCGATGGTTGCAGCCATTCCCGTTTTGTTATTTCTCTTGAGCCTGACTATTTTTAAAATGAAGGGCATACATGCAGCTATATTGAATCTTGGTGTAACGTTCATAATCGCACTGTTTGTCTTTAAGCTTCCTATTGAGGAATCGGTGGGCAGTGTCGTACAAGGTACCATAATCGGAATATGGCCGATTGGCTATATCATTATAATGGCAGTATGGTTATATAAAATTGCCGTTATATCCGGAAAATTTGATGTTTTACGAGGAAGTATCGCTGGGATTTCACATGATCAACGTCTACAGCTTTTATTAATTGGGTTCTGCTTTAATGCCTTCCTGGAAGGTGCTGCAGGCTTTGGTGTACCAATTGCCATCTGTGCTGTGCTCTTGGTTTCCCTGGGATTTAAACCTTTGCAGGCAGCCATGCTGTGTCTAATTGCAAACGGTGCTTCCGGTGCTTTCGGTGCCATTGGAATTCCTGTTGGAATTATTGATACATTTGCACTGGAGAATGTGACATCCATGAAGGTTTCCGTGATGACAGCCCTTACCCTACCAATCATTAACTTTACGATTCCATTCTTACTTATTTGGCTCATGGATGGATGGAAGGGAATCAAGGAAATATTCCCTGCTATTTTAGTGACGGCAGCGACCTATACTGTGTCACAGGCAGTCATCACGATCACCATCGGTCCAGAACTTGCGGATATTATTCCTTCTCTCTTAACGATGGGGGTATTAGCACTGTTCTTGAAGAAGTGGCAGCCGAAGAACATCTTTTTGCTTGATGATTATAAAAATAAGAGAGAAACCTATTCCATTGGAGAAGTGGTAAAAGCATGGTCCCCCTTTTATCTGTTGACCTTTTTTATCATGATTTGGAGCCTCCCTGTATTTCAAGGACTATTTGCAGAGGGGGGTATACTAGAATTTTCAGTTGTGAAGGGACTTATACCAGGTTCAACCATACCAATAACTGTCGATTTGCTCGGGGCCACAGGGACAGCAATCTTATTATCTGCCTTGACGACGGTGATCACTACGAAAGCCATCCACTTCAAAAAAAGCTGCAAGCTTCTGGGAAAAACCGTGGTTGAATTTAGTATTCCTATCGTCATGATCTGCGCCATACTAGGAATTGCCAAACTCATGACCTATGCAGGAATGACAACGGCGCTTGGTGAAACAGTGGCTAAAACGGGACAAGTATTTCCGTTATTGTCACCAATTCTTGGATGGATCGGTGTATTTATGACAGGCTCTGTTGTAAACAACAACACCCTATTCGCACCAATCCAGGCAACAGCGGGAAATATCCTAGGTACTAACCCATCTCTACTGGTTGCTGCGAACACAGCCGGAGGAGTCATGGCTAAACTCGTTTCGCCACAATCCATTGCGATTGCAGCAGCAGCCGTAGGTGAAACAGGAAACGAGGCCACACTCATGAAAATGACTCTTAAATACAGCTTTGCATTGCTCGCATTCGTTTGTATTTGGACATTTTTATTGTCCTTAATCTTTTAAAGTGCAATGGAATAGCGACAGAACCTAGTAGATAAGAAAAACGGAGCAAAATTCGCTCAGTCCTTATCACTAAATGCTCAGATTTACGCTTCCTCTAGTAGCTATTATGGAATAATAGCTACTGCTTGCTTGACCACCACTCCGGCTGCCCACTTCCCTTTCCGTGGGGTTTGTCCTTCCGCTAACTTTTTTAGCAAAACCCGCTCAAAAAGGTGGATCTTCAGGTCAAACATTTCCCACAGGAGTTGAAGTGGCCGCCCTTCGCTATCATCAGGCTCTACAAAGCTAGCATGAAGTAACACAGCTGCTTTTATACTCACGGATAACGATTTTCACTTTACCCATTGTAAAAAAAGTCAACCTATTACTTATGACAAGAATTGGTGCACCTTCTCATA
>NZ_BAAACY010000039.1:0-693 GCF_039521925.1 Virgibacillus salarius
TCGTATCATTAAATTGCATTATAATTTGTTGCTTTTCTTCTTCCGTCATCATGTCTAGCTCGGCAAGCTTCGCTTCCCGTTGTTGACAAATCCCTTTCACAATTTCTAAGTAGTGCCTTGCCATTCGTTCCATCGTTTCAGATGTAAATAACGCAGTACTATACTCTAAACTACCTTGGATGGTGTTAGTATACTCCGTGACATGTAGTGTCACGTCAAACTTAGCGATATTACTTTCGTGTTGAACTTGTTTCAACTGGAAGTCATCTTCTAGTGGAAACACTATGGTGTCATCAACAGGATTCATATTAAACATCACATCAAATAATGGATTTCGACTTGCATCTCGGTTTATGTGTAATCGTTCAATCAATTCTTCAAATTGATAGCTTTGATTCTCATAGGCGAGAAGTACATTTTCTTTCACGGCTTTTAAGAAATCAACATAACGCTTATTCCCATCTACACGATTACGAAGGGCGAGCGTATTGACAAACATCCCAATGATCGATTGTAGATCAGCATGTGATCTGCCAGCTACCGGTGTTCCGATAACAATATCTTCTTGCCCACTATACTTCGAAAGAAGTAGGTAGTATGCGGAAAGTAAGACCATATGCATTGTACTTCCGGTTTCGTTTGCCAATTTCCGTAATGCGTGTGTTAGCTCTTCATCGATGAAAAGTGGGACAC
>NZ_BAAACY010000040.1:0-26373 GCF_039521925.1 Virgibacillus salarius
GGATAGCGATTTTCACTTTACCCATTGTAAAAAAAGTCAACCTATTACTTATGACAAGAATTGTTGCACCCTCGCATAGCGGAGACTAATTACGTAGACTCCTGCGGGATTAGCGCGAGCCGAAAATCCACTTTGCAACGTGTTCTTCTTTGCAAAGTTAGTTGAGGCCGTGCCCGCGGAAAGCGAAGTAATTAGTCGGAGCATTGCCAATATACATCAAACATTTCAAAATAACTACTTCGCTTAACGCAGTCATTGCACTGATTTTATACTTTCTTAACTTACAAGGATATGACCTAAAGGCCCTTTGAACCAATTGGGTGTTTACTGACAGTCGATCCCCCAAGTACCATATTCGTTTCACTTTATTGCTTGAAGGGGGTATTACTGCCAGTCATATGTGGGATAAACTGTTGCACCATAATACCGTTTTCCCTTCATCCTTTTCAACGTACTAAACAATAACACTACAAAGCTTATGCCTTATAAAGTATGGTAATTCGATAAAGTAAAGGAGACTTTTTTATGGCATTTGTTATTACTTCACCATGTGAAAACGAAAAAGCAGCTTAATGTATAGAAGTATGTCCTGTAGATTGCATTGAAGAGGGTAAAGATATGTTTCATATTGATCCCGATATATGTATTGAATGCGGAGCATGTGAAGCAGCTTGTCCTGTACAAGCGATTTATATGGAAGAAGATATTCCAGAAGAAGAGGAAAAATATATACAAATTAATCGAGCTTTTTTCGAAGATTAAAACCTAACTCTACAAAAACCAATCTATACGATTCAAAAAAATAACAAGACTTTGATTGACTGTTATCAAAGTCTTTCTTTTATATCCTATTTAAAAATTAGTGATTAGCTACGCATATATGCTGTGACTTGATAGAAGTTCAGCTATTGATCGTTGGGTGGATGAACTTCTTTAATGACTTCATCATACGGACTACTATTCTTTAAAGTTGAACCATCATATGTTGAAATAGAATTACTTTCACGATAAAAAACGTCCTTAATATTGGCCATATAGTTTTTCATTACTGTTAGTTCTTGTAACAGAGGCTCTAACGTATTCATCTGCGAACGATCTAAGGCATACAACTGCTCGATTACTTCATTCTTGTTATTCTTAGCTTGCTGAATACCTCTAAGTAGATCATGGTCATCGAGCAATGGTAGAGAAATAATATCTTGGATCTTATAAATTTCATGATTTACTTCATCTGTTATTCCCTTCGTCACATCTTCCACTCGCTGTAAGCCATGTTCCAGATCATTTTCTAAAAAAGATTGCTGAACTAAGCCATCTGCTGCTGGTTCATATGAGTGTACAGCCTCTTTTAATTGGATAAGCGCCTGATCGTATTCTGTAAGAAAATTATCGAGATATTGTAGAAATGGTTCATGGACATCTGCAAAAAAAGAGCGAATTGCAGTTCCCATATTTCCTTGCAATGCATGGTCCAACGATGTCAATTGGTGAACGGCTTGTCGTATATCATTCATTTGTTGTTGTACAGTTGTAAGCTTTGTTCGTAACCTATCAATATAGTGATTTAACTCCTGAATGTCTAATGTTTTCATGGAAACCTCCTGATGGGGAACGCTGTTGAAGAGTTATCGTGGTCGTTTTCCTATTATTTAACAATCTGTATGTTGGAAGCTATTCGTTCTTCCGTCTCTAATAATTGATTTACTGCTTCCAATGTTTCTTGTTCATGAGTAAGAAGTAATGCTTGGTAAGAGCTCAATACATCTTCTAATAAAAGATTAATTTCGTTTACTTTATTTACCATGTCTAATGATATGTCACTTTGGGCATCACTTGGTATTCTATTTTCCAATGATTGAATGTTTGTTCGTAAGTTTGCTAACGCCTTTTCTATCGGTGCATAATTTAGCTTTATTTCTTCACTCACTAACTCATTAACTCCCTTCGTTGCTTATCATATAAGTGATCAAGCTCCGTATTATGTGTAGATACATCCATACGAATATCAATAATGGCTTGCTTCGTTTCCCTTATTTTGTCATTTAATTGATCAAGCGTTTGAACTAACTGATAGTCATACAGGGATTGATAATTTGATAGAATTTCTTGATCCCGATACTGTTGGAACTGATTTGCAAGTTGTCCATACCACGTAGTTTCTGATAATTCTGGGTTTATACATAGATCTCTATGCTGTTTAAGCTCTTTCTGATAATCATATAAATTAGAATGGACTAATGCCAGTCGCTCCAATTCCCTGCGTTTTTCATCTAATTGAGCATTTAACATGTAAAGGGAATTCTGTGTCCGACTGATTTGTCCATTAATCCAGTTTAAGGATTCCATTTTCTCACCTCGGTGCTGCTTGAAGCTTCAGTCATACATCATAAAATATATTAGCATTAACATTACTATTATATAGCATAAAATTCCCCATTTTAAGAGGCATAAAAGCCTATATTTAGAAGAGCCTGTTTTTACAGGAGTGATTGTCTTAGGTAATACGAATCAAAAAACACTAAATGTATTAAATATTTAAATTCGTTGTAATATAGCACATTGATTTTAATTAGGATGTCATTTATAATTACCTAAAATGACATACTTGTCACTTTAGATAAAGGAGGCAATATATGGCCCCCAAAGTTACTAGTACATACAAAGTGAAAAAAAAGCAACAGCTACTACTTGCGGCCCGTGAAGTCTTTCTAAGTAAAGGATACACAAATGCAACTATACAAGACATTATTGATATTGCTGGTGTATCAAGGGGAACAATATATAATTATTTCAAAAATATAGATCATGCCTTTGTGGAGGTACTCTATAATGACGATCAGTACCTGTTGCCGAATATCCAAATAGATAGTAGAAAATCGGTTTGGCAACAACTTACTTTTTGGATTGAACAACTAGTAGATATTCACACGAATCAGCCATCCCTTGTACAAGCACGCAGTGAATTCTTTCTTTCTTCTAACTATGTTAACAACAAGGAGCATTTCTCTTATATTAAAAAGCGATATGAAGTAATGGTTGAAGGAATTAAACATACCATCCAACAAGGAAAAGATGCCGGTCAATTAAATCCAGTTACAGATGGAGATACCATTGCACACTATCTTATTTCATTTATGGATGGAATGATATTAAACACCGATTTACTTGGATCACAGGTGACAAGCATGGAAAAACAAATAGATTTTTTCTTGGAATCGTTAAAGACTTTGCTTTGTCCAATAGTACAAACACCCCAAAAATAGGAGCGTGATCATATGTTATTTGAATCTTCTAGAATAAAGTTAAGAAAAATGACAATCGAGGATACGGACCTTTACCACCAATGGAGAAATGATATAGATGTTATGCAGACAACGAGTCCTAATCTAGATATTTATACATTTGAAGAAACGAAATCATTTGTCAGAGAAGTCATTCTCCATAGTAGCACATCAAAAAGCTACATCATTACCGTTAAAGACAGCGGCGAAACACCCATAGGCGTTATTTCGCTAATACAAATAGACAATGTAAACCACAACGCAGAATGCATTATTGATATTGGTAATAAAGACTACTGGGGAAAGGGCTATGGTAAAGAGGCAATGCAACTGCTACTAAACTATGCATTTTCAGAAATGAATTTACACCGACTATCTTTACGAGTGTTTTCCTTTAACCTAAAGGCTATTAAGCTTTATGAAAAATTAGGGTTTGTTCACGAAGGAAGATCTAGGCAATTTTTATATCGAAATGGGAAATGGCATGACTTATTACATATGGGAATGCTACGTACTGAATATGTTTGAAAGGAGGCAGGGACAAAAGTAGGCTTATCAAAAAAAGACGAACTATACTAGATGTATGACAGCATCGGAAATATACTTCACTTTCCACGGGCACGGCCTCCGTTTCTGTAGCTCCTCATTTCGAGTCGCTACAGGGATCTTTGGACTCGTGCTGTTCCCGTAGAGTCTACGTATATTTCCTACGCTTCACTACTATTGTTCGTCCTTTCAATTACATCACTGTATAAACCTTTAGGGAAAGCCTCACTCTGATTTAAATATATGCATTCCAGCAGATTCATCTAAGTGAACCTTAATGGAATGATCAATACGGACAAAAAGTAAATCCTGACCATAAGAAATGTCTGCACCATTACTCATAAATTCCTCACCAGTAAATTGGTTAAATGGAAATTCCCTCTTAAAGGTATTCTCCTCTACTGAAACTTCTTCTGGCTTCATCATGTATAGTACATTTTTCTCTTGCTTGATAATTGGTAACGGGGCTTGATCTGTCATTCGCTTTCCATACATATAAGTAGGTGTTTGATAAAAAGTGACCTCAACCTTGTCTTTTAAATCATCCGTCCGTTCTACGAGAATCGTTGTACCATTGAAATTATTCTCAGGTGCATAGATTTGCAGTTCTTCTTCTGCCAATGAATATTCCCATTGTCGACGGATAAACCGAGGATCAATCTCATCTTTCCTTCCACTTTCTATATAATCATATATATACGGTACATTCTCTACCTTCTCTTCCTTAATTGGCTTTTCAATTGGTAATATATAAGAAATACAAGCAGCAATAAGTAGCGTCATAATATATAGTGCAAAATATAGTGCAAACAACCACTTGATACCTCTTCTATAACCACCTACATATTTCTTCCATACATTTGATATAACAAATACGATTGTAATAATAACAAGAAGTAAGACAATAGGTAAAAAGGTTACGATAACATCATTCATTGTCTAACCTCCTTTCTATTACTAAGTAGTGTAGCTGCACTACATAATAAGGCAATCGTTACAACCATCTTTGCACTAAATAGTAATATGGAGGTTTCTTGATAATAAAACGCTGTCACTTTGGAAGTGAATTGCCCTTCCCCATCAAAAGCAACAAGTATTCCTATGAATACAACCGGAACAATGATAGTGAGAAGTCGATGCATTTGCGCAACAGTGCCAATAAGATAGCCAATCGAGCCTGCTAATAAAATATACAAAATGGTCGCTATAATTCCACTTAGTTGATCCATCCTGCTAATCGCCGTTTCTGCTTCTATAAAAAATGTGTCACCAATTACGTATAAGACTACTTTCATTAACGGCTTGGATAGTAATGCCGTTGAACCACTAATAATACTCATAGTCAATATGACTGCGATATTTGAAAGATTATTACTAAGCCGATTCGTAACAAATGTATAGCTTTCTTCTTGATAGCTTCGAGTTGTCATTAATATAGAACTAAAAAATGCCCAAAGGATGGTGAAGATGATAACTAAATCGGCGGAGTAATAATTAACATCTATACGAATCCCATATCCACTCGTACCACTCATACCAGAGCCACCTAGAGCAAAAAGAATGGCAAGTAGCTGTAAAACAACCAAAGAATTAAATAATCCTATATAGCTTTTTAATTTATATATATACTGACTGTAAACCAGACTTCTAAATGAAATACTATTTAAAGACATCGTCAATCCTCCCTTGTTCCTGATCAGTTAGATAAATGCAAAGATCACTGGGAGTAACAGGTGATACGCTAATGCCAAGTCGCCTAGCCTGATCTAAATCAAATGGGTCATTTTTAATAACTACATAGGAGCTATTTACACCAACATTCTCCATATGGATGATCTGTTTATTTTTAACCCATTGCCTTACTATTTCAGTTCTACCTGTTAAACCAATCGCATAATTCTTAACGTCATCGATTGGCAAATGAAATAATTTCTTTCCGTGCTTTAACAACAGGACATGCTCTAGCAATTCTTCTATTTCCTCTAGGTGATGACTAGAAATGATAATCGTTCGCGGAACAGTAAGATAATCCTTTAATAATGCTCTGTAAAAATCCTTTCGAACAGCATGATCCATACCTATTGTTGGCTCATCAAAGATTGTCACTGCACATCTTGAGGCTAGCCCCAAAATCATATGAAAGGTGCTTCGCTTCCCCTTAGATAATTGACCATGTTTCTGCTTCGGATGGAATTGAAAATATTCAAATAAACGATTGGCTAATTCCCTATCCCAATTTGGATAAAATCGTTCCGCCTCTATAAGAATATCCTTAAGAGAAAGTGTCTGTGAGAATACCATTTGATCATCAATATAAATAGAGTTAACAGCAACAAATAAATTATTGAAAGGATGTTCCTCAAGAACATGCACTTTCCCAGAAGATTCCCTCCATAATCCTGAAAGAATCTTTAATAATGTCGTTTTTCCCGCCCCATTCCTACCAACCAGTCCAGTAATTGTATTTTCATTGATAGAAAAGGAAATGTCATTTAATGCATTTTCGCCTCCTCGACTTTTACTTAGTTCTTCACAGGTAATCAATCCCATTACACATCCCCCTTTTGCTTCTTCATTGTTAGCTTTAACATTTCTATTAACTCTTCTTCGTCTACATCTAACCGGTCTGCTTCCAACGCTACTTCCAGTATGAGTCCCTTTAATGTTTGATTCTTCCGTTTATCAACAATGATTGATCTTGCTTCCGTTGTTACAAACTTTCCAAGTCCCCTTTTTCCATACAAAACCTTTTCGTCTGTTAATATATTTAATCCTTTAGCTGCAGTTGCAGGATTTATGGTAAACATCTCTGCGAGTTTATATTGAGAAAATACTTTATCATCTGGCTGGAAATTACCATTTAATATTTCTGTTTCGATCCATTCTGCAATTTGGACGTAGATAGGTTTCGTGCCATCAGTACTCAAATGCATTCCTGCAGCCTCCCTTCCAATCAGATGTAGGTTAGTGCATTAGTCATGTAATGTAGTATATTACTTTTTCAGATAAATTACAATAGGTAAAATCATTAAATAACACCAAGACTAATAAATTTAACACAAAATAAAACCCCAACTTCTAAATATTTTCTAGAAATTGGGGCAAATTATACATTTGCAGTTTTTACGATGAATGTGACATATCGACAGCGAATATTTCTTTAAATCCTTTTTCTCCCTCAGCTGTAATTTTTATCGCACGTGTTTTAGGTAATTGCTGAATCCAATGTAATTCTATAAAACGCTCTAACAATGCATTTCCCAGTGCACCGGCAAGGTGTGGTCGCCTTTCACTCCAATCTAAGCATTTATGTGAAAAAGAACGACGCTTCTTTTTTAGCTTCTCTAGATCTATTTGAAAACTTGTAAAAAATTCTTTCCCATCCTCAGTAATTGTAAATATTTCTTTCTTTTCATCAATTAAACCTTTATGAAGGAAGGAAGTCGTTATTGCTACACCGAGATTACCAGCAAGATGGTCATAACAAGTTCTAGCATAACGAATGGCTTTATCTTCCTTTGCTTGCTTTAAAGACTTAATCTTAATAGGTGGTGCTATCGATAAAAAAGATTCCATTACTTGAGCAACTTCTTGACTTTGGATTCCGTAATATCGATGCCTTCCATGCTGAGAAACAGCTACGACATTTGCATCAACCATTTTTGCTAGATGAAAGCTTGCTGTCTGAGGTTTTATTCCTGCCATATACGCTAACTCACTAGCAGGATGATATCTACCGTCTAGTAGTACCGTTAATATGGCAGCTCTTGACGCTTCACTTACAAGTGAAGCTATTATCGCCGCATTTGTATTTGTTTTCATAGACTTCCTCCTTTTGTAATTCATATTTCGATGATAATCGAAATAATTACGTTATACAATCAAATTAATGAATGAAAGGAGATAGAAACATGAGAACAAAAAAATGGAAGCACGTACCCGTCACTGAAACAATTCAACCCAAAATTCTTTATTACGGAACACCAGTTATTTTACTAAACACATGCAATGAGGATGAAACAGTTAATATTAGTCCATTGTCATCATCGTGGGCATTAGGTAATACGATCGTATTAGGAATTGGTCTAGGTGGAAAAGCAATCGAAAACTTAGAGAGACATCCTGAATGTGTTCTTAATATTCCAGACCCTTCCCTCTGGGAGAATGTTGAACGACTCGCTCCATACACCGGGAAAGACCCTGTACCAAATTTTAAAAAAGACAATGGATTCAAGTATGAGAAGGAAAAGTATGCTGTTAGCGGGCTAACTCCTTGTCCTTCCAAAGAGGTTAAGCCGAATCGTATTGCAGAGTGCCCCATACAAATTGAAGCGATCGTGAAGAATATTCAGATTCCCGAATACGCTCCATTCTTTGCAATTGTTGAAACACAGGCTATCCATGTACATGCACATAAGGAAATTATTATGAATGAAAATCATATTAATCCAAACAAATGGAGTCCACTACTATACAATTTTAGACATTACTTTGGTATTAGTGATGAACTTGGCAAAAGCTTTCGATCTGAAATTTAGGTGAAGGAAAAGGATAAAACAGATTGGTGTATAATGCAAACAAGCTGTTGAAAAGCAACACAATGAAGAGCATCTTGGTGAATTCTACACTAAAGGAAGTGAAAAACGGAGAAAAAAGAGATCCAACCAAGCAAAATCGCTAAAGGAATGGGCTTGTCAAATAAAAGGAAACTTCAATTAGTGGGGGATTTTGTTTATCCTCCAATCAGACCTTTACTGACAGTCGATCCCCACTTACCAATATTGGTTTCACTTTATTGCTTGAAGTGGGGGTCTTACTGACAGTTATATGTGGGATAAAACTGGTGCGATCTTTATTAGCAGCTCAGTCTATCCCGATAACTTTACTTCGCCGCTCCAATAAAATAACATCACGCCATACGCCATCTAGTTTTCCAATTCGTTTTCGAATACCCACTTCATAGAATCCTGCTTTTTCATGTAAATAAATACTTCCTACATTTTCTGGGAAAACACCAGATTGTAGTGTCCAGAAACCAGCAGCTTCACTTTCCGCTACTAGAAATTCCATTAGCCTTCTCCCTAATCCCTTTCCCCTACTTTTTGCACCGAGATAAATGCTTAGCTCCGCAACACCAGCGTGAGCTTTCTTAGATGAAATTGGCAGTAAAGCAGCCCAGCCTACGACTCTACCATGTTCACGTACAACAAGTCTACATGTTTGTAAATACTTACTATTCCACTCATCCCAAGTTGGTGGTTCTGTATCAAATGTTGCATTTCCTGTCTTAATACCCTCTATATAGATATCTCTTACCTCTGGCCAGTCTTCCTTTTTCATGTATTCCATAATGATAGAATCAATGCTGTTAGTCATTGTTGATCCAAAACCTCCTTTTCAGTGTGCCATCTTCATCAATAAAGCTATTATCCTCTAACCCACCATTATTTACTATGGTTTTGGCTGAACCAATATTATCCTCATCACATGTTACTAGTACACGCTTTATCTTTAAATCCTTGCACACTCCCAAAGCTTCATGAAGCATACGAGTGGCATATCCCTTTCTACGTTCGGAGGGTCTAACACTGTATCCAATATGACCACCAACATTTAATAAAAAAGAATTAAGCTCATGTCGAATATCAACCATTGCTACTATTCTATTCTCATCATTAATTAAGAAATAATTTGAGCTTGGTACACGATTCCCATGACCGCTTTGTCTTAAAGTCCTTGCCTTCAGGTAGGCACCATAAGTGTCATGTCCTGTTAAGTCAAAACTACTAGGAATCATCCGTGTCAGTCCCCATTCTTCCACATAAGCTCGGTGTTCTTTTTCCCATTCTCGAGCTGGCTCAACTAACCTCATCAATTCCACCTCTTCCCTAATAAAAAACCATATTGATTATAATTGATAGTAATTATAATCAATATGGCGGAAAAAGAAAACATCTATTTATTCATTTTTCTAACTTTTAACCATCCAGCAATGATATTCCATATTAACCCTACAATCATTAAAATTAATGTCCAAAGAGTTGCCGTTTCCCAGATTTTTTCAACAGTTTCATAGCTTTCACTTCTCTCTGTTATCATACCAGCCTGCTCAAGTTCTTGCATAAACGCGGGGTTCCAAAAATCAGGCCCGGTTACCATCAACAGAACTACCACAACGGTTATTATATCAATCACCACCGTAAATATAAGCAATTTACTAGTCCATTTTCCTTTTATTAGTTTGACAATTTCTTTAACTATAGCCAGGTTAAGAATGAGAAGGATAAATAACATATAACCTGAATACGTATCCTCATTTAAGAACGGGACTACAGTAGCAAATTCTCCTGTCTCAAAGCGCCACACGCCAAAGTAGTTACTTGAAAAGACCGCCATTGCCATAACAATTATAAAGAAAATAATCGCTGTAATCGGTTCGGATCGCTTAATCTGTCTTTTTAGGTCGGGAAGTTGCGGAAGATCAGATGGTGTCCAATTCTTTTCTATATTCAAATCTTGTCCATTTACTTGAACATACTCCAACAATACAAATACAGCTATTACCCAGCCAATCGCCATAGGTATCATCGTGAAAAATGACACAATATAATCTACAAACTGCTCCAATAGACTTGCTGGGTTCATGATAATTTGAATTACAAATTCAAAACTCATAACAATAACAACAGAATATAATGTTATTTTCATAACCGTCATAAATGGATCATAAAATTCAGGACCTATGATATACTTTTTTGTTTCACGATACTGCTCCGCAAGCTGCTTTGGGTCTCCTAGCTCGAGTAATACTTGCTCAGCGTCCTTATCAGTAGTACGCTTTCCATCCGTTCGTTCTTCCAGCATATCTGTAATTAGACCTTTAAGCTCTTGAGAAATATCTGCTCGCTGCGATTGAGGCAGCCGCTGCGTCACTGCGTAAATATACCTATCGATGATTTCCACCCGAGTCTCCTCCTTTTTCTAAACCAATTAAATGGTTTAAGCTATCCACCATTTCCTCCCATTCTTGCCATAATAGTTCAAATACTTCTGCACCTCTTTTGCTTAACATGTAGTATTTCCGTGGCCTGGCTTCATCTGTATTCCAAGTGCTTTCCAGCAATCCCTGCTTTTCTAGTCTTCTTAGCAATGGGTATAACGTCCCTGGTTCAACATGGATTCCCTCTCCATTTAGTTTCGTTACTAGAGAGTATCCATACTGTGGCTTCGATAATTGACTTAAAACACCAATTGTTAGCGTACCCCTACGTAGTTCCTGCGTTAGTTTATCTAAGTGCTGTTTAATATCGCTCATCTTATCAACTCCTAAAAACATTATGGTGTATGTCGTATACTATTGTAAAGTGCACATTAATAACCAAAACAAAACATATACTTTAACTTGACATTTGAGAGCTTTCAAACTATGCTCACCCCAAGATATAAGTACAAATGAGGAGTTTTATCATGCAAATATATGTAGATGCAGATGCTTGCCCTGTAAAGGATTCTGTCATTCAGTTAGCGAATGAATTTGAAATTACTGTTACACTTGTTCAAAGCTTTTCCCATTTTTCTAATCGACGCGAATTAGATGGAGTCAAAACTATTTATGTTGATGCAGGTGCTGACGCAGCAGATTATCGAATTATGAAATTAGTACAAAAAGGTGACATTATTGTAACTCAGGATTACGGCCTTGCATCCTTAGGGCTTGCTAAACACTGTCAAGTAGTTCATCACAAAGGCTTCCTTTATACGAACGAAAATATTGACCAGCTTTTACAAACACGCTATTTAAGTGCTATGGCAAGAAAAAGTGGGCAACGAACAAAAGGGCCGAAACCTTTTTCAAAAGAAGATCGTAGGCTATTTAAAGAACGGTTTAGAAATTTACTGGAACAACGGCAGGAATGATAAATGGATGACTGCTAGCTATTCTTTTCTCTACAAAAAAGAGGCTGAGACAAAAGAATGAAGAAACAATAAAAAACGAAAAGATAATTAATTTGAATTAAATATCTTTTCGTTTTTTGATTAGAATAATAAATTTAGCACCTGAAATAAGCGAGGATCCGGCGGGAACAGCACGCGTCCGAAGATCCACTTGGTAACGTGTTTTTCTTTACCAAGTTAGCTGAGGCTGTGCTCGCGGAAAGAGCGTATAGTTTCACGGTGCGGCGATGATACTCCTACCTATAACATGATTATTCGTATTTTGAGTAAAGAAGTGTGTTTTGTCCCTGCCTCTTTTTTCTACTTTCTATTTGTCGCACGCCTTTTCCGATTCTCTCTTCGATATGGAGCTGTTTCATGTAATTTCTTTTCTTCATTCGTTTCTGGATATACTTGTGGCACAGGGATAGGTTGTCCTTGTTCATTGACTGCAACCATTGTGAGGAATGATTCCGTTGTTAATCTTTCAACCTGATTAATTAGATCACGCGCCGTTACTTTCACATATACTTCCATTGAACTTCTTCCTGTATATGTAACAAAAGCTTCCAATGTTAAGGAATCTCCGGCTTTCGCTGATGAAAGAAAATCAACCGAATCGATTGATGCCGTAACAACCGCACTTTTTGCATGCTTCATCGCACAAAGAGCACCAATTTCATCGATATAAGCCAATACCTTTCCACCAAAAATAGTATCTAAATGATTCGTATCTGGTGGGAGCACCAGCCTTGTTTGCACTGTCCTTGATTCGTTTATTGATACTTTTTCCATCTTTCCATCCTCCTATACGATTAAAAACATCTCCTACATGAGAAGATGCCCTGTAAGCTAACTTTTAAAATCAACCTTACTATTATATCATACCAACCATATGCTATTAGAATTTTAATATATCCATATAGATTATCTTTTGGCCATTTGTTAAAATTAATAGTTACTATCGCTTAGCTCTTGCAGCAAAAAGTAGGAATGATAAATGTTAAGTCGGCAGCTCATTCAACTAGCGTTAAGCTTTAATCTAAAAAGGAGGAATGTTTTATGAAGATTGTATCAATTGAACCAACACCTAGCCCATATTCCATGAAAATTAATGTTGATGAACACCTCACGGATGGACAAACTCAAAACTTTACATTAGCTGATGACAAACAGGATGCACCTGTTTATATACAAGAATTGTTCGAAATTAAAGGAGTAAAAGGTATCTACCGCGTCATTAATTTTATCGCACTGGAGCGAAATCCGCGAGTTGCTTGGGAGGAAATACTTCCGGCGGTTCGAGAAGTTTTAGGATCAGTAGAAAAAGAAAATGATGATGTTATTTCGACCAGCGCTAGTAACGAAGAGGCTTTTGGAGAAGTCCATGTTTATATTCAAACATTCCGCTATATTCCGATGCAGGTGAAATTAACAGAAGGTGACAATGAAAAACGCTTCGGCCTGCCTGATAGATTTATGAACGCTGCAATGAACGCTTCCACAGCTTCAGAAAACATGCTTGAAGAACGAAAATGGATCGAGCAAAACCCGCGATACGGTGATCTAGAGGAGATCGGACAGGATGTCGTTGAGGAGGTTTCAGCAAGTTACGACAACCAGCGATTATCTGACCTTGTCAATTATGCCTTAACTAATGATACATCCTTTGTTTCCTCTCTAAATAAAAAGGTGACACTTGAAATGCTTAATAATCCGAACTGGAAAGAACGCTATGCTGCGTTGGATCAAATGAACCCAACAAAAGAAGATTTACCTGTTTTAGACAAAGCACTAGAGGATGAAAAATCATCCATTCGTAGATTAGCAACTGCCTATCTCGGCATGATTGAAGACAAAGACGTACTTCCCTATTTATATAAAGCATTAACAGATAAAGCTGTCAATGTTCGGCGAACAGCAGGAGATTGTCTCTCCGACCTTGGATTTAAAGAGGCGATACCTGAGATAATCCACTCCTTATCTGATAAAAGCAGACTTGTTCGCTGGCGTGCAGCGATGTTTCTATACGAGCTAGGAGATGAAACTGCTATTTCAGCTCTAAGGACTGCTATGGAAGATCCTGAATTTGAAGTTAGAATGCAAGTGAAGATGGCTTTAGCACGAATTGAAGATGGAGAAGAAGCAAAAGGCTCTATTTGGAATCAAATGACACAGGCAACAAAGAAAGACTGATCAAGGCGGTACTTAGCTAAATGCAATTCTAAATGAAGAATGTACTACTATAACTCCGGAAATATACGTAGACTTCTTGAAAAAGAAGAGCGCTTTTCTACGTGCGATGTAGCGCTGCCTATGCCTTATCCTGCGGAAAAAGGCATAGGCAAAGCCACATAGTACGTTAACACGATGAGACTCGTTAGCCGCCCACATAAAGCGAAGTATATTGCCAGATCCGTTTAATTGCACGAGTCATCGCTTTTTCTTTGCTTAAAACACTTTCGTCCCTGTCTCCTTTTTTGACACATACTAGTAAACAAGACTAGTTGTTTAACATCAACGCTTCTTGTGCCATGTTTTTATATTCATCTATTCCAGAGATTAATGCAAATTCGGCAATGGAAACCGGATAAGCTGCAGTAAGCTCAACAATATGTTCAAACATGGTTGGCCAAACATAACCTCCAGCTTCTTGATATGCAGCAATTAATTTTTTCACGGCATCCTCTCCAAATGATGCAAGATGCGCTACAAAATCATTAGCAGGATCATCTACTCTAGCTTCTGTCCAATCAATAATCCCAGTAACCTCCGCGTGCTTATTAATTAGTATATGGCCTGCATGTAAATCACCATGAATCATTGCTGTTTGTTCTGGCCACATCGCATCTGTTTCAAGCCAACTTTGCCAACGCTCCCATAATGAATCACTAATCGTAAATTCTGCCTGCACTTTATCCATACGGCTTTTCATGGATGCTCGTGATTCTGTTGGTGTATAAACGGTCACTCCTGCTTCCTTAGCAGATTGATGATTACTTTCATGTAGCTCTTTTATTACTTTTCCCAAGGTTATATGAAATTCAACTGGTACATTCTTGTCGTCAATTTCCCAAACATAACTTTTTGCTTCAGGGTCAATAGTCCCTGCCGGAATACCAGTTAATAGCTTATACGCAATCAAATCATCGGTGAAAATAGACCAATTTGGGATTTGAACAGTAAGATTCCTTTCAGCAATATCTAATATTCGCTTCTCCTGTCGGGCCCTTGGAATTACATCTTTACGCCTCGGCATCCGAAGCACCCATTGATCACCAAGCTGATCCTCCGCAAAGAAAACATGAAAATCTAATCCAGATTGATTCTCTTTTAGCGACTGTTCCACTAAATTCATATTATGTTTTTCCGCCAATCCCATAACTTGTTTTTTTGACAATGTCATGACAACCACTCCTCCCCATAGTTAGTGCCCCTTTTGTGATGGCTAATTATAACCAAATAAAAAACACAGACCACTGCCTGTGTACTGTATTATATAGATCACCCTTTATTTTTTCTAAACGAAAAAAGGGAGGTATACCCCCCTTTTTTACAGAACTATATGATTTCCTAAAAGGCAGACTATTCCCATTTACGCTACAGTACAAGCCAGCGTCCTTGAACTTATTCAGTTAATAGTTCAATCTTTTGGAAACGTAGTCTGTTTAAAATCATTAGGAAAACCTCCGTTCATTTTTAACTATTACTAGAATAGCACATATTTTCCAAATTGCAAGTTAATTTAACTATTTCATCGATACGTACCATGTGTTGGTTGAAACCTTCCTGACGATTGAAAAATGCTCCACATTATAATGTCCATACAACACTCGATCAGTGTTGCTTGAAGTCGGAGTCTTTTATTACGCCAGAAGAACTTCCCTGAAACATTTCACATAACCACTATCTTAAAACCTTTTTTGCTCGCCTTAGCGGCAAGTCTTTAAGTTATATTTGAGCTTCTCACTGCTACTCCACTTCTTTTAGCATTTTTTCCATGGAAGCAACCTTTTCTTTGATTTCTTTCATATCAGCAGTTAATTTTTCTTGATGCGTATTAGACGCTTTTTGTACTTCAATTGCTTCGGCAGCAAGTTTTTGATATACCTCTTCCTTTGAAGTTTTAATTCTTGTCTGCCACACTTTCGTAAGCGATACAAGTAATACAACCGCAAACCCAATAAGAAACACAACAAAAAGCATTCCTGCTAATTCATACATTGTTTCAGAATCCATTCCTATTTCCCTTCTTTCTTTTTAAATGTTATTGTTTTAGCTGCTTCTTTGATTAGTTTTGGAGTAATTCTAAAATCAAAAGAAGCGAGCTCATAATATTTCATTGCTTTTCCATCATGCGATAACTCCATTTCGTTCGTGACAATTCCAGCCTTTTCTAACTTCTGTAAATGCATATACAATAAAGGTCTGCTCATCTCTGTCTCTCTAGCCAATTGACTAACATACTTTCGCTCCTGATCTAAAATAGAAATAATTTTTAAGCGATGAGGATTAGCTAATGCCTCAAAAAAAGCAAGTAGCTGGTCTCCATTTAAATGATGCTTCTTATCCATTTCTCTCTAACACTCCTGGCTTCATTATCAATGCATTTACCATGGACACTTATTCTTCCCCATTGACAAACAAATAATTATCATGTGTAATAAATTTATTACATGTATTATAATTTGTCAACACATGTTTTGAAAATATACATCTCAAGTCGTATACCTAGATATTTCCTAAGCTACTTATAATTAATGAAGTAGTACCTTATGATTAAGTAGGAACAAAAACACAAGCGCTCAATTAGAAACGTAGCGACTGTGGAGCGAGTCAACGGAGATAAAGGAATCACGGTATGCTTACAAGCCGATGATAACTATCCTAGGGTGTCGTGAAGTCGCCTCGTTTCTGAGCACTGGAGCTGGACGGCTCAACACACCCATATTTTTCCACATGGCTAATTTTATAATTTCCTAGACTAGAACAAAATCTAAAAATTTTTTAGAATCTATTTAGGACTTTATTACGTATTAATTAATATAGTTGGACTTATCATTTAGAAATTTTAACTCATGAAGTATCGCTTAATGGGAGAGAGGGCTATGCAGAATAAAAAAGTTTATATACTGCTAACAGATACTGGGACAGTTTTTACGAGACTGATCCGGTTATATACTAGAAAACCATACAATCATGCTTCTATCTCGTTTGATCCTTCTTTGGAACGTGTTTATAGTTTCGGAAGAAAAACAGCTAAAAATCCTTTTATCGGTGGGTTTGTTCAAGAGGACGTAAAAAATGGACTATTTAAGCAGGCAACAGGTGTAGTTCTATCCTTTACTATTACGGAACAGCAATGGCAGCAAATGCGAGCATATATTCAACAGCTTGAAGAGGAAAAAGATAAGTATCGCTATAATTTCTTAGGGTTAATTGCCATTATTTTTAATATGCCATTTAACCGAAAAAATGCTTTCTTTTGCTCTCAGTTTGTTGCAAGTGTATTGAAAGAGAGTGACATCGTCGATTTTGATAAGCCTATATCCTTAGTAACACCACATGATTTACAGCAAGTTAATCATTTTCAAGCAATTTATCAAGGTAAATTGAAAGACTATAAGCTTCAAACCGTTCAGAATCTTTAAAGCAAGGATAAGGCTCAGAGATAGTCAATGCTATTTATGGAAACTAGAATATAACCTCCAAAATTATTTTATAATTTCCTAGATTATAAAAAAGCTCAAGGCTTGGCTAGACCAAGCTTGAGCTTTTAACTTAATAGTTCGCTATGTTTCGTCCATTGTTTACGTTGAAATTCTCGTATTGCAGCACATAGTTCCTGTTCATTAAAATCCGGAAAGTACACATCGGAAAAATAGAGCTCTGCCATAGAAGATTGCCATAATAGAAAATTACTAACTCTTTTTTCTCCACCAGTACGAATTACTAACTCTGGATCTGGCAGTTCACTTGTATACAAGTAATTTCGAAACAACTTTTCGTCTACTTGATTAATATCAATTTGTTCATTTCGAGCTTCATCAATGATCTTACGGATTGCTTGTAAAATGTCAGCTCTTCCTCCGTAATTAAAGGCAAAGTTAACAACGATTCCAGTATTATTCTTTGTTTCTTCGACAGCTTGAATAAGTGACTGTTTTGTCCGCTTTGGCAATTCATCGATATTTCCTGACAAGCGAATCATTATATTTCTCTTCTGAAACTCTGGAAGTTTTTGTTTAAAGAATTTAACAGGTAGCTGCATCAAATAATTAACTTCATCTTTTGGGCGTGACCAATTTTCCGATGAGAAAGCATATAATGTTAAGACTTTTATATTTAATTCTATACTAGCATCGATAATATGCTCCATAGCTTGTGCTCCAGCATAATGTCCTTCACTTCTCGTTAACCCTCGTTGTTTTCCCCATCTGCCGTTACCATCCATCATAATAGCAACGTGTGTAGGAATGTATGCGTTCATAAAGATCCCCCTTGCATTAAACTCCCTATTGAAAAACCAGGGATCGTTTTTTAATCTACATATAAATTATCTAATTTGTCTTCTATCTTCTGTCTAGTAAAATTAAAGGATTGCCACGACTTTTCTGTATTCCGCTGCACCTGGTTGATTCGTCCTATTAATAACTCCTCTAATCCATGATAGTTAGGTTCCTTTGTATATAGTTGTAGCAAGCCATTCCATCCACTATATGAAAGTGTGTTCAAATAATAGATATCTATCTTTCCAGTCTCTTCATATCTTTCTAAGTTCTTATCTGTCACAAGCTTTTCTATATTGATCACATTCATCCCTGTATAAAAGATCATTCCTGCTATAAGATAAAAATGCAAAAGTGATAGTCTTGTTAACCATACACGTATTAATGTATATGCAAATATTACCATAAGGAAGATCATGAATCCATGCGCTAATACTCGATCTAACGTATAACCATATGCTTCTTCATACATACTGAGCCTTTGATATGCAGAAATAAGCATAATCGAAGTCAAACCTATCAGCAAAGTGTAAAGAATTTTTAACATACGGTTAAGCTTGACACTAGTATTTTGTACGAAGCGCATAAAGCTAATTAGTATCGACCAATTAATTAATGTTACAATGATTAATTCAAAAAAACCTTTCCTTGCATATTCAGCAAAAGTGTAACCGGAATGAAGGCTTTCACCAAAAAAATACGAAAACTGAATGCACACGAACAGTAAATACACAGAAAGCAGCATGAGAAGAATCGTAACTGCTGTCAGCCCGTTCCAATTTTTTTCTTGTGGGCCTGTTATCCCTTCACGAGTAGAGGGCTTTTTTGGCAAAACACGAAACAAACCGAAGAAAAAGAATGCTACTAATAGCACAATAGCTATACGCCAAAATTCCTTTAAAAGATTCATTTGCATTATAAAATTGGGTACACGCAGCACTAATTCTTGAAACACCTTATCGGCAGACATTAGTAAGGTTATAACAATGAGTAACAATGGGATACCAATTCCTAGTCCAATCAGTATGGGTTTTATAGGTATTACCATATCCTTATTATTGTATTTAAAAACCCGTTTAAATAATTCGTCACAAGCATTTAAACTATAACGTACGGACTGGCTACACTTTTCTTTCAATATTGTTACAAATTCAATACTAACCCAAGCGTATTGGTCTGGTGTTGTAATTAAGACAAGATGACAATATATAAGTAACGGAATAACAACTAAGTTTATTTCATAAAACAGAATCGAGTCCAAATATAAATAACTTCCTGCTAATAGCCAAATAACAACCATCAGCAGCATACCAATTCTTCGATGATAAAATGCAAATTGAAAATGCAGAAATATTACCATATATAATGCCACAATAAATACGATATAGGAGATACCTATCTTACCATGAAAAAAACAAACTTCTGCAACTATCCCTAATCCCAAAGATACTAATAATAACCACACACCTCGCAAATTTATTTGGTTTACCATCTAATCCCTCCAAACATTGTTATTTTATATATAGAATAACTATGTATATAGAATAACTATGTATATAACTAAAAATTTTTATCTGAAATTAATGTGTAAGCAGCGCGATCAAGTTGCTGTTATTATCACGCTACTTTTAGTAAAACAATCACTACGCTGTATCGTATGATTAAGGCTAAGCACTTATTATACAGATAATTTACGTCCCCAACGAAAACCAACCAAACACACGGGATATAAAACTATTGTAAAACCTATACAAAGCATGATAAAGGGCACATTTAACAAGGGCTGAAACCACTCATAGGGAATAAGTTTAAAAAGGGTTAAATACATAAGCAGTAAATTTGGTACAACAGAGACGATAAACGTTTTATGTAATAGCCTTCTACCACCATCACCAAACTCCTTACCAATTTCATAGCCTAATAGTCCCCAAAATAATGTATAAACAATCATTATAATAAAAGTAGTCTCTGTTAGTCCATGCCATAATTGCTCCACCCAATGCCAAGAGAAAACATTATAAATTATTGTTAGAATTACTCCGCCAAGAAACATAGCAATATTTAAACCAACGAATAACCATTGTGTTTTTTTAGGAGTAATCGCTGCTTCCTGTCTCCACAAAAGTGCTATTTCTTGAGGGGAACCAAGTCTTTCAATTAATTTCGAATAGTTATCTACAGATTCAGCACCTTCTTCCTTCATCCATTCATGAACATGTAATTCATATTCTGCTAAAATATTAACTTTATCTGGATGATCACCTATTTCTTGTTCTAGTTCTTGAAGGAAGTATTGACTTGCTGTCTTCATGATTCCTTTCTCCGGATTAAATTGTTCATCACCTGTACATAGCGATGCCATTCATTTGTTTTCTCTTCCAGCATTGCTTTCCCTTGCTCTGTTATGCAATAATATTTCCTTGCTGGTCCCTTTTCTTGCTCTTGCCAATAAAAAGTAATATATCCCTGTTTTTCGAGTTTATGGAGCGCGGGATATAATGTTCCTTCTTTGATTTGCAAATGATGTTCACTACGCTGGTCCATTTCCTTAACTAGCTCATAGCCATACATATCGCGTTCATTTAAAAGCTGTAATACAAGTAAGGAAGTACTTCCTTTTACTAACTCTCGGTTAAACATTTTCTCACCTACCTAGAAATATTAGGTATATACACTATATAAAATACTTGCTCTTTTGTAAAGGGCTATCATAAATGTCTAACACCATATTTGAATTATTAGCCGATTGTATTATAGACAAAATAAAGGAAATTATATATAATTGCACTAATAAAATTGTAAAGGGTGACCTAATTACATGAAGTACTAATCCTATTCACTGAAAACATTCGAGTAAGGGTAGTCTAATAACAGATTCAATCTGTTTATTTTGCTATGCCATTAACGAAGTTTCAGAATAGGATTGTGCTTGATGTGACTGGTTAAAAAAACGCTGTCTAATGTATTTGATTATTCGCAGACAACCGTGTAAGTTAGCCAATACACATTTGCCTCCTATTCTGAAATGAGTGGGAGGCATTTTTTGTCTCTACTTTTAAAGGAATTGGAGATGAAATGTATGAAGTTATTGGAAGCTCAAAAATTAAAAGTATTTATACAGGATCGGAAATTAATTGATGTAGAAACACTTCGTATCCATAAGCACCATCGAATAGGTCTTGTCGGAAAAAATGGAAGCGGAAAAACAACCTTGCTCCAACTACTGGCAGGTGAAGAAACGCCTGAAGAAGGTGAGGTAATCTCACAAGGAACACGTGAATTACTTCCCCAATTGAAACGAACAACTACGACCAAAAGTGGTGGTGAAGTTACACAAGAATATATAAACCATTCTTTGGCAAAAAAATCAGATATCTTATTTGCGGATGAGCCGACTACGAATTTGGATACATTTCATATTGAAAAGTTGGAAAAACAGCTACAAAAATGGCATGGTGCATTGATCATCGTTTCCCATGATCGAGAATTTTTAGATGCACTATGTACGACCATTTGGGAATTAGAAGACGGGAGATTGTCCGTATACAAAGGCAATTACTCAGATTATCGCGCACAAAAGAAGCTCGAAAGAAGACAGCAGGAGCAGGCTTATGATCAATATATCAAAAAGAAAACGCAATTGGAAGAAGCCCTAGAATTAAAAGAACAAAAAGCGCAACGAGCAACTAAAAAGCCAAAGCAGACAACTAACTCAGAAGCCAAAATAACAGGTGCCAAACCCTATTTTGCTAATAAACAAAAAAAATTACGGAAAACAGTCAAAGCCATAGAAACTAGGTTAGAGAAACTAGAAAAAGTGGATAAAGTGAAAGAACCTACTCCCATTAAAATGAATCTACCTAATGATATAAAGATAAATGGTAGGATAATCTTACGTGTTGAAGACCTAAAAGGAAAGGTGGGAAAACGCACTCTCTTTAATCAAGTTCGTTTTCACGTTAGAGGCGGAGATAAAATCGCCGTAATTGGTCCTAACGGAAGTGGGAAAACTACGCTCATTAAAAAAATGGTAAACGAAGGAGAACATGTTCATCATTCGCCATCAATGAAAATTGGTTATTTTAGTCAAAACCTAGATATACTTGATACAAATGAAACCATTATAAAGAATGTCAGTATTACATCGATTCAAGATGAGACCTTGATTCGGACTGTATTGGCAAGGCTCCACTTTTCTCAAGATGATGTGTATAAACGTGTGCAAGTACTTAGTGGGGGAGAACGTGTAAAGGTTGCTTTTGCTAAGTTATTTGTAAGTAATATAAACACCATTGTTTTAGATGAGCCAACCAATTTTTTAGATATCGAAGCAGTAGAAGCACTGGAAGAATTGCTAAAAAATTATCAGGGAACAGTACTATTCGTCTCCCATGATCGGCGTTTTATCCAAAGCATTGCCTCACGAATTATTGCTTTTAAAAGTGGTACAGTTGACATCTTTGAAGGTACCTATGACGAATTCAAAAACCATATACCAAAGACGGAAGAAAATGCAACAGAGCAAGAATTGATTGTATTAGAAACAAAAATTACAGAAATACTAAGTAAACTTAGTATAGAACCTTCAGAGGAACTAGATGAAGAATTCCAAAGACTTTTAGCACGAAAAAGAGAGTTGATAAGAAATAAATGACGATTGTTACACACATGAATAAGTTGACAGACTCTAACGAATGATTTACATTTAATTAATAATAAATTAATTAAATATAAATGTCTAAGGTGGTTAAATATTGAGTGAAAATCTATCATTAAAATCATTTGTTGTATTAATGAAGTCTTCAAAAGCCGTTCAGGAGCGAATAAAAAAGGATATCAGCAGCTATGGTATGCGAACTTCTGAATTTACTATATTAGAAACGCTATACCATAAAGGTAATCAAACGATTCGAGAAATATCGGAAGGAGTATTAATTAGTACGGGCTCTATCACATACGTGATTGATAAGCTAGAAAAGAAAGGTCTACTTGAAAGGCAACATTGCCATGAAGATCGGCGCGTTGTTTATATTCATATTACGCATGCTGGGAAGGAATTAATGGATGAAATATTCCCAAAGCATCAAAAGGTTATTGAAGAATTGTTTATCGGAATTAACGATGAGCAAAAGAAATCGTTAATTGATGTTCTTAAACAAGTTGGACGCCGCGCATAATCCAGGAAGGAGATTCATCATGAAGCATATCTTTCAAAAAGGAACAGATCAAACAAAACCAACGCTTTTATTATTACATGGTACAGGCGGAACGGAGCAGGATCTTATTCCATTGGCAAGTAAAATTGATCCAGAAGCGAATATCCTCAGTGTACGCGGTAATATTCTTGAAAATGGAATGCCACGCTATTTCAAACGATTAGCAGAAGGAGTATTCGATGAAGCAGATTTAATTTTCCGTACAAAAGAACTAAATGAATTTTTAGATGAGGCTGCAGAAAACTATCAGTTTGATCGTCATCATATCATTGCTGTTGGATATTCCAATGGCGCTAATATTGCTGCAAGTTTACTTTTTCATTATAAAAATCCCTTAAAAGGTGCTATTCTTCATCACCCGATGGTACCTCGAAGAGGAATTTCATTACCAAATCTTTCTGGGATCAATGTATTTATTGCAGCAGGTACGAATGATCCAATATGTCCTGCTGAAGAATCTGAAGAACTGAGGCAATTATTAGAAAATGCAGGAGCAAATGTAAAATTACATTGGGAAAATCAAGGTCATCAGTTAACGTTAAATGAGGTAGAGGCTGCGAGAAATTGGTACCAACAGTTATAAAATAGGAGCACTAACGTATAATTGAACTGCACCCTATTGTAAGATCTGTCTAACAACGGAGGTGCAGTTCATCTTATGCTTATTTTTTTGTTAATTCCGAATAATAATGTAAGCTACATATAGCACATAACCAGCTACAAGAAATACTCCCTCTGTCTTCCCTATTCGATAATTTGTCCTCGAAAAAATTAGCAGCAAAACCGTTAAACCAATCATCATGATAATGTCTATAATAACTTTACCATTAACAGCTAGTGGCGTAATCACAGATGATGTTCCAAGTACAAATAAGATATTAAAGATATTGCTTCCAACGATATTTCCTAATGCAATTTCACTTTCCTTTTTCAAAGCAGCTGTAATGGAGGTCACTAGCTCTGGAAGGGAAGTTCCAACTGCAATGATTGTTAAACCAACTAGAGCTTCACTCATTCCCAGTGAATAAGCGATTTCCTTCCCGTTATTAACTACCATTTGTCCACCAATAACAATACCAGCTAATCCCAGTACTGTAATTAAAATGTTCTTCCCCCATTTTGTTTGTTTTGCTGATTTGTCTTGCGCTGTATTTTCTCTACTCTTTAATGCGACCTCAATCACATAATACATAAAAACAGAAAGGAATAGTAAAAAGATTAGTCCATCACTTCGAGAGATATAGTTTATCTCAAACCCTTGTAAAACCGTATCGCTAATTAAAATTAATAGTGCTACACTGGCCAATAATGTAAATGGAATTTCCTTACGAATCGTCTCATTTTCTACTTTGATTGGGAACAAAATCGTCGCAATCCCAACGACAAGTGTTAAATTAAAAATATTACTCCCAATAACGTTCCCCATTGAAACATCTGCAGTACCTTGTAAAGCCGCAACAATACTCACCGTTGCTTCAGGTGAGCTAGTACCAAATGCCACGATTGTTAAACCTATTAAGATTGGTGGAATGCGAAGCAATCTAGCAATATTCGATGAACCATCCACAAATAAATCTGCACCTTTAATTAACAAAACGAAACCAATAATCAAAAATAAATATGCCATGTGACCTTCCTCTTCTACAAAAAGTTATCAGTTGTACTACGGTTTAATGTATCAAAAAGTCACAAAAACATGTAGACATATTTAAATTTCTTTAGAAATTCTTCAAAGAAAGAGCTAGGAAATGATAGCTTTTTTATTTCCGTAAATGAATGAGATTCTTTGAAGGGTCTTCCACTAAGTATCCATTATTCTCTTCCTTTATTTTAACCTCACTAGCCTTTAAGCGGTCGATTGCATCATCTAATGTTTGCTTATCTGGGTAAACAAGTGTAAATAATTTTAGACCCACACTATTATTTTCCGGTGCCGGTGCTCCCTCACCATTCCATATATTAAGTCCAATATGATGATGATAATTCGCTGTAGATATAAATAATGCACCAGGATAGTTGGAAACGACGTTAAATCCAAGACCTTCTACATAAAATTGTTTGGCTTCTTCTAAGTGTGCGACATGCAAGTGAATATGACCCATAACCGTTTTATTTGGTAAATACATCCATGGTGATTTCAATTCAGCTAGAAGCCCCTCACCTTCTAACGGTTCTGTTGCCATGGTCACTTGATTATTTATCCACTCCCACGCTGACGATAGTCGATCAGAATAGACCTCAATACCATTACCATCTGGATCTGATAAATATAATGCTTCACTAACAAGGTGATCAGATGCCCCTAACTGGACATTTTGTTGCAAACAGTGCATTAAAAAAGAAGCAAGATCAGCA
This sequence comes from Virgibacillus salarius, assembly GCF_039521925.1. Taxonomy (NCBI): domain Bacteria; kingdom Bacillati; phylum Bacillota; class Bacilli; order Caryophanales; family Bacillaceae; genus Virgibacillus; species Virgibacillus salarius. Next base: position 25,843 of record NZ_BAAACY010000040.1, read on the forward strand.
CGTGTTGGTAATAATAATGCAAAATGGTACAAACCCGTTGTTTTCACCTGCTTAGATAATACTTTTTCTGGCTCCTCTAAGGTGAGTAATGATGTTTTGCCATCCGCTGTTAAGACCACCTTCCGCTCATTCCTTTCAAGGATATGGAATCCAATGATGTTCTGATAAAAATCAAGTGAGTTGTTCAGATTCGTAACATGGATGGATACGTCGCCTACATATGTTGCACGATTGCTAAAGAATGTTCTTTCCATAACCATTGTCCTCTCTTCTTTTATATAATTACATTTTGAAATACAGTTACTTTATGTAAGTTTATAATCTATTTTCTTAACTGTCAATTTATTAATCTATACAAATGAATTAATACATACCTATAAATTCACGTCTTATACTACAACCTTTATTACAATCAATGATAAGCACAATTTGATCATGACGTTTTAACTAAAAAACCTGAATTAAGAAAAACCGGGCAAAAACCAGCCCGGTCCTTTCCTGTTTGCCATAGCTAGAGCACATCCGATAGTT
>NZ_BAAACY010000041.1:0-5521 GCF_039521925.1 Virgibacillus salarius
GTTAGTTGAGGCCGTGCCCGCCGAAAGCGAAGTAATTAGTCGGAGCATTGCCAATATACATCTAACATTCAAAATAACTACTTGGCTTAACGCAGTCATTGCACTGATTTTATACTTTCTTAACTTTCAAAAAAAACCATCCGAGCGAAATAAACGCCTGGATGGTCAACCATTTACCTAAAATCTCTCGAATCTTCCATATAATCACTTAAAAGTCTGTAGCCAACCAATGATGCTATGACCAAAAATAATCCGCATAATGTTTTATTTTTCATTTCCCAAATACCTCCTCATTTGATGTAGCTATTTTTTAATAAAATGAGTGTCTTAGAATGGACGGAATTTACCTTTTTTAAGAACTAATTTTGTTCCCCCCATAAGGAATAAAGAACGGTTATCTACCACTTTTTTCATTGCTGCTGCTGCTTTCCCCTGAAGTTTGTAATCATTAAATATATTTCCGATTCCATCAAAAATACCTAGAGAAGCTACCGTACCTTTGTCATGAAAAACAAAGTCAGTTAAAGGTTGGTTTGTAAGAAGTGCAGCTAGATTAGCAGCAACAACATCCGCTTCTTGCATTGCTAATTGTCCAGTAGGAGGATACGGGCGATCTGCTTCTTTATTCCAAACCCATGAACAGTCACCAATAACAAAAATATTCTCTTCACCTTTCATACGTAAGTCGGCGTCAACGTTAACTTTTCCTTTTGTTAATTCAAAGCCTGAATTCCCTAACACAGAGCTACCTTTCACTCCACCTGTCCACACAACAGTACCTGCTTTGATTAGCTCTTTATCGTCTCCAACAATAAACCCTTCCTCTGTACATTCAGAAATGGCAGCACCAATTTTAATCTCGACACCACGATCTTCAAGGGATTTTTTGGCATATGCAACTAACTCTTTATCAAACATTGGCAAGATAGAAGGAGCTGCTTCTACATTTATAATTTTAACTCTGTTACGATCTATGTCATATTTTTTACATAGCTCAGGCACCCTATCAGCTAATTCGCCCACAAACTCAATGCCTGTGAATCCTGCACCACCAACAAGGATATGCAAGCTCTCATCCTCAACGTTCTCTTCGTTGTTATATTTAGCAAATTGATATTCTATGTGTTCACTAATAAGACGACTGGAATCAATATCTTCAATAGCAAAAGCATGCTCTGCCATCCCTTTAATTCCAAAATCATTTGATTCAAAACCAAGCCCAACAACTAAGTAGTCATATTCAATTTCACTATTCTCCAACACAACGCGTTGCTCGTCTTTGTTGATTTTCACAACAGAATCATAAACTAGTCTTACTTTATTTGGGTTAATGACATCACTAATCATCACACGAGCTTGATTTGGATTAATTGTTCCAGCAGCTACCTCATGTAACCAAGTAGATTCATAATGATAATTATGTTTGTTAACTAGTACAATCTCTGCTTGTTCCGGTGATAGCTTTTGTAAGAGACGCTTTGTTGTTGTCAATCCAGCATAGCCTGCGCCCAGAACTACTATTTTTGGTTTGTTTAAACTCATAAAACTTCCACCTTCCTATATTTTACTAACAAAATTCACAGGAAAAGCGCTCTTTCATATTAACTCAAAAATGTTATTATTACTATTTAGAATCGCTTATACCTATTTTAACAATATAATAATCATATCAAAATTTTTATATTTAGGCTAATAATCAGTAGAAGTACAACTAGAATATATACTTATCGTGTTTTTCTACGTTATCACATGGTAAACGTTTGAATCTTTCTTCCAATCAGCCTAATCATTTTACAATTATTTTCAATTTTCGAGCGAACTAAATATTTTTAATCACAAAAAGTAAAACGCTTACAGGTAAATGTGATATAATTTAATATAAAGTATACTATTAGATAATTGGAACTGAGGTGGGATCTTCATGGGTCAAACAAAGATACGCGTCGTAAACAGTTCGGGAGAGGAAGTAGCGCATAACGGAATTGAAATTGGTGACATTATCGTAAAGGGGCAAGGAACTTTGCAACATGCCGAAAATCGAAACATGATGAAAAATGGCTGGATTTTCACAGGTGATAAAGGATTTATAGATGAGCAAGGTCATATTCATGTGAAAGAACCGTTTAAAGACATTCCAAATCAGCAGGGCACCATTTCTACTGCTAACTTGGAGCAAATCTTAATGAAACACCCACACATTGCCGAGACCGCTATCATCCCATTACCGCATAAAGAACTAGGAGAAATTGCTCACGCCTTTATTGTGCTTGACAACAAATCAGATAGTACGAAGCAAGATATCATTAACTTTTGCAAAGATAGCACCAATGGAACTTCATATCCGCAATCGATTACCTTTGTAGATGAATTACCCAAAACCCCAAGTGGTAAAATTTTAAAAGTAGAGTTACAGAAGTGGTTATAAGCAAATGCTCTGTCTTTTGTTTTTTGACATGATAAAAAAAGAATTGACAGAAACACTTTAAATTGGGATAATATCTAAGATAAGTTCATACGGTTACCTTTAATTCAGTCCCGTGAGGCTGCCAAGGTGTAACAGATGGAATTCTGTTCAATAAAATCAGGAGGAACTTCGTGTTCTACCTCATTTTATAGAAGCACCCTGCCACACACGGCTCGGTGCTTTTTTCTTTTTTTAATCACCCACGGTAACTGTTGGGCCAATTCTTAAAGGGGGAAGAAACATGGCACAATATAAAGAGATTCAAGTAGACGAACGTTTACCCATTTTAAAAAGCTTACCACTTAGTATACAGCACTTATTTGCAATGTTTGGATCTACTGTATTAGTTCCAATTTTATTCGGTGTTAACCCTGCAACCATTTTATTAATGAATGGTATTGGAACGCTAATTTACTTATTTATTACAAAAGGAAAAATACCTGCATATTTAGGATCAAGTTTTGCGTTTATATCACCAGTTTTTGCCGTATTAGAGAATTACGGAGGCGGAACCGGATATAGCTATGTATTAGGTGGATTCCTTGCAGTAGGTGTTGTTTTATCCATCATTGCATTAATTGTTAAATTTATTGGAACAAGTTGGATTGATATAATTTTTCCACCTGCCGCTATGGGAGCAATTGTCGCTGTTATCGGTTTAGAACTTGTACCAACAGCTGCAGAGATGGCGGGATGGATCGCACCCCAAGACGCAGGTGCTTCTTGGACGATGGACACTAGTACAGCTGTAGTCTCACTTTTGACACTTGCAATTACAATAATTTGTTGGGTAACAATGCGCGGCTTCTTAAAAATCATTCCTATTTTGATTGGAATTATTGCAGGCTATATTATTGCATATTTCTTTGGATTGGTTGATTTAACTGCTATTAAAGAGGCAAAATGGTTCTCGATGCCAGAAATTTATCACATGAAATTTGATTGGTCTGCCATACTAGTAATTTTGCCAGCAGCTTTAGTACTTGTACCTGAACATATTGGACATCTATTCGTAACAGGTAATATTGTCAAAAAAGATTTGATGAAAGAACCTGGATTAGACCGCTCGTTAGCTGGTAACGGTATATCTACGATCATCTCTAGCTTTTTTGGATCAACACCGAATACGACATATGGTGAAAACATTGGCGTACTAGCAATAACAAAGGTATATTCCACCTGGATTATTGGAATAGCTTCCGTTATAGCCATTATTCTTTCATTTGTTGGAAAGTTGGCTGCATTGATATCATCTATTCCAACCGCAGTTATGGGAGGGATTTCCTTACTTCTATTTGGAATTATCGCAGCTAGTGGTATTCGTATGTTAGTAGAAGCAAATGTGGACTATAACCACTCACAGAATTTGATTCTAACATGTGTCGTCCTTGTCATCGGTATTAGCGGTGCTACAGTTCAAATCGGTTCAGTAGCCCTAACTGGTATGGGGCTTGCTACAATAGTAGCCATATTCCTTGGCCTATTCTTTAAGTTATTAGATGTATTAAAATTATCGAATGAATAGTAAAGATGAGTCCTTTGGAAGAATAGATAAAGTGAAACTTCAATCAGTTATGATTTGTTTATCGCCCACTGATTGTTAGTACCATAAGAGTAGGACCTAAAGGCCTTTGAACCCATTGGAATATAACTGGATGTTTGTATAAAATAAAGGTTTGGAAGATAATATGCTTCCAAACCTTTTTATGAGCCTTTTAATCTTTTGACTAATGGATATACGCTTGCACTTTGGATTACTAATGATAGTAAAATGACAACAAAAATGATGGATATGAATTCACTACTTTTATCAGTAGCTGCTTCGAATCCTAACACTAGTGCCACTGACATTGTTCCTTTAATACCGGTCCAAGCTATTACTGCACATTCCCTTAGAGACATGTACGTTTTCCATGTAGAATGAAATTGGGTCATGGCTGTAATTACCAAAAATCGTACGATTAGCGATCCTAAAAATAGAAGAATAGCAAGCTGCCATTCTGAAAAAACGAGGTACCTTGCTGATTGAATCCCTATAAGTAGAAATATGATAGATAAGATTGTTGGCTCGATAATTCCCCAAAACCCATCCAGTTGATCTCGAAAATGATCCTCTTTTATATTTTTTCCAAATTCATAGGATAGCATCATTCCCGCTGTAACAGTTGAAAGTACACCTGACACGTCCATTAATTCTCCTAAGTAAAAGCTACCATAAGCTACAATGATACTTAACATCACCTGATATTGACGATGGTCGGTATAATGCACTGCCTTGCTCATAAGCCAACCGAATGCAATACCAATCGCAACACCACCTAAGGATACAAGTAAGAATTCACTAACGAAACCACTAAGTGAAAAGGTTGTCCCTTGCGTTAACATACTTAGAAGCACACCAAATACTACAATGCTTGTCCCATCATTAAGCAACGATTCCCCTTCCACAATGTCAGCCGTGTTCCGATCACTAGACGATTTCTTTAATATCGCTATAACCGATACAGGATCTGTTGGTGATAAAATAGCAGCAATCAGTAACGCAGCTATAATGGATATTTGAATAAATAAATTTCCAATTAAATAAACAAAACCACCAAATATAGCTATTGTTAAGAGCAGACCTATCGTTCCTAATCCTCCAATAATATACTTATACTTCTTCCAAGCCATTGTTGGGAATTGATAAGCTGATATAAATAGAAGTGCCGGTAAGAAAACATGAAATATAAGATCTTTTGTTATTGATATGTTCGCGAAATAACTGATTGGTGACAGCGTAATACCTATTAGCACTAATACCGTTGGGACAGGAAAGTACTCTTGCTTCTTGTCTATAGAAAAAACAATGTACCCGATAATTAATAGCAAAAGTATGTGATGGACGCTCAAATATACTCCCTCCTCCTCTTTATTTACATTGGTAGTAAATCTTATATTTAGAATCCATTTTCCCTATAAGCAAGTAATTTCAAACAATGAACTTATCAATAAGAAAAACGGAGCAAAATTCGCTCAGTCCTTATCACTACATGCTCAGATTTACGCTTCCTCTAG
>NZ_BAAACY010000042.1:0-11115 GCF_039521925.1 Virgibacillus salarius
AGCCACAAAAACACCCCCTGAAATTAGATTTTTTACTCTAACTTCAGGGGGTCGGTACCTTATCGTTCGTTTTTTATTGTTTCTTCATTCTTTTGTCTCAGCCTCGTATTATAGCTTCGAGCAAGCAGCCTGATCCGCAATAATCATAACATTGCTATGGGTTTGTAAGATAGAAGCTGGAAATGCTTCTGTTACTTCTCCGTCAATCAATTGAGAAAGAGCATTCGCTTTTTTTTCACCAGAAACGAGTAATACAATCATCTTACTTTGCATAATCGTATCTATTCCCATTGTTATAGCTTGTTTTGGAACATCTTCAATTGTTGGGAAGAATCGCGCGTTTGCATTTCTGGTTGACTCATCTAATTGTACAATATGTGTACGACTACTAAATTGCGTACCCGGTTCATTAAATCCAATATGTCCATTTAGACCAAGACCTAAAATTTGAACATCAATATTACCTGCTTCCTGAATTAGTGATTCATACTGCAAAGCTTCCTGACTCAGGTCAGCAGCATCTCCACTTGGTAAGTGGGTCTGCTCTCTCGGAATACCTATATGTTTAAATAATTTCTCATTCATATAGTAATCATAACTATTCGGATCGTCCTTTTTCAGGCCAACATACTCATCCAAATTAAAGGTTTGAACGTGATCAAAAGTAACTTCCTGCTTTTGATATTTTTCTATTAAATTTTGGTATAAGCCTTCTGGAGTTGAACCTGTCGCCAAGCCTAGTACAGGCTTCTCCATATTATTTACTTTTTCTATAATGAATGAACAAGCCCGCTTGCTCATTTCATTGTAGTCTTTTACCTTAATTAGTTCCATTTCCGTCATCTCCTTCAAAAGCAACTACACCTCGACAAATCGTGTATTTAATAGAAAGCTGGTCATCCACGATTAGGATATCTGCATCCTTACCGTCTAAGATACTACCTTTTGTCTTAAACATTCCTACCTGCTTTGCTGGATTCATCGCTGTCATTTCCACTATATTTTTAATAGAAACATCTTTCATGCTTAGCATTTGTTGTGCTCCCTCATGCATTTTCAAGATACTTCCAGCAAGTGTACCATTCTCCAACAAGGCACGGTCTTCAGAAACCTTAACAGGCTGCCCTCCAAGTTCATAATTACCTGGCGGGAGACACTTTGCTCGCATTGCGTCAGTTATGAGCAATAGCCTACTACTTCCCATATTTTGATAAATTAATTGCAGCATCTCAGGTACAACGTGTATGCCGTCTGCAATGAGCTCTGCCCGTAATTCTTCCAACTCAAAAGCAGCACCTACAACACCAATGTCACGATGGTGGATACCGGACATTGCATTACATAAATGTGTCAGTTGTCTTACACCGTATGCTGCCGCTTGCTTAATTCCAGCATAATCTGTATCTGTATGCCCAGCTGAGACATTAATTCCAGCTTTCGTTAGTCTTTTTATAAAGCTTCCATTTTGATCATGCTCAGGTGCCATTGTAATGGTTTTAATCTTATTTCCAGAAAGCTTTTGCCATTTATTGAATAGTTTCTCATCTGGCTTAACAATATATTCAAGCGGCTGTGCTCCGGCTTTTCCCTTTTCAATAAATGGTCCTTCCAAATGAACACCGATAATGTCTGACTGACCGGGTTTATTTTTATAGGATGCCACATTCATAAGTGCCTGCTCAATTTGTTCTGGAGATTGTGTGATCGTGGTCGCTAAGAAGCTGGTGGTTCCCTCTTTTGGAAGAGTTGAAGCCATTGTATCTAAGGCTTCTTCTGTAGCGTCCATAACATCTGCACCTGCAGCCCCATGTATATGCCCATCAATAAACCCAGGTATTATATTTAAACCTTCCCCATTAATTACTTGTACCTCTTTTGGCAATTGTTTTGGTTTCTGTTTAGAATAAATTCCTGCTATTTTCCCATGCGAAAGTAGCAGACCACCATTTTCAATGACTTCCTGCTCAGCATATATTGTAGCATTCTTAATATAAATAGGATTGTCTTGATCCATTTCGCATTCATCCTTTCTCCGTTCACTATGGTTGCGCAGTATTTCTATTTTATATAAGTAAAAACTGATAGTATCAATTATCGAATATGTTATCTTAAAAACTCAAATTTCATCATACCATACTTTGGTAGGATTTTGCTGAAGATAAGATAATCTTTCACATAAAACACAAAAAAGCAGAACCATTTCTTATATGTTGAAATAGCCCCACTTTCTGCTTTATGAGAAATATACGCAATATTTGTTAATTGTTACTATGTTGATTACTCTGCAAAAGACTGTGATTTTCCTCCAGCTGCACTAGGCATACTGCTATTTCCCAACTCATTTACTAGCGCTCTTACCATCTCTTCGGATGATTTTATCTTATGATCTTCTGTTTCCTTTATAACTTTTTTTAGCAAGTTCTTGTATTTCTCTTGCTCACCCATTTTGTTCCCGCCCTTATTTTTTTACATAAATTGCTAGATACATAGAACTATAACATAAAATAAAACGAGGATTTGTCGAACAATGTCGTTTCTTTAAAGAAAATAGCGTCATTACTACAGCATTCGCTTTCATTCATTATTTTCTGACCATTAAATGTCGGTTGATTCCGTCAAGTTGATAAATGTTTCTACACTACCCTCTTCATTATATGCAGAACTTCGGAAAAATGGAAATAATAAAGGTAAAGCAATTATAATCTGTCTCCAACCGTTCATGTTATTTGATTGAGATGTATTCACCCTAATCTGTAGATTTAGCTTTAAAAACATCATAGAAATACAGAATTTAAATTTCACTTCGATTCCCAAAATAAAAACCGCTAGCTTAAGCTCACGGTTAACGTCTATTACTTCTCCATTTATTGAATTCTAGATACTCTTTAAATTGTTCTTTCGTAACACCTGATTCCATAGCTTCTTGTACGATTTTTAGCCATTCTTCATCCAATTCTTCAGGTTCATTCTTTTTTTCATCTCGAATCAATTCATTGACTGAAACTCCTAATACCTTGCTAATCTTTTCGATAAACTGGATCGATGGATTAATCTGTATATTACGTTCAATCGAACTTAAATAAGATTTAGCAACACCGGCTTTTTCAGCTAATTCTGAGATAGACATTTTCTTATCAGTACGTAAACTCTTAATTTTTTCACCGATCAAGTTCTCACCTTCTTTCAATGGGAATTATACCATAAGTAAGGTGAGTTATTCTATTTATAGTTTGCTGTAATTCATACTTTATTTTTATTCTCTGATTGATGTAAAAAATCACGAATTTCTTCTAAGGGTATGCCTAATGTTTTTGCCTGTCTGATTAAATCAACCCATTCTGAATCCAATGAAATTTGCTTAATCATCAACTTATTCAACCCCCATTAATTTCCAAAGCAGCTAAGTCATTGCAACAATGCTTATCGTTTAATTCGTGACTTTGCTCCTGTGAATTTATACGTGGTTTTCTATGTAGTATAAATTTATCTCTGTATGACTATCATACTATAAATTCACACTTATTTCCGTAGCTTGTTTTGTCATATTACAACTAGTTTTGTAAAAGCGAGTATATTAATTTTGGACTACTATGTCGATAGATTATTTTTTAACCCCACCTGGGATTAATGACACCCTCCTCTTAAGGATATGAGCAAAGACGGCAAAAGCATAAAGTTATTGCATGTAATGAAGAAGTATGATTTTGTGACGATGATATATCTAATTACAACTTTACCTGAAGAACATCGTCTGTATTTTATAACGAACGACATAATTAGTATAAAACAATTAAAAAATGTTTTAAACTGCTAAATATAGTAATTTATTAAATTTATTTTAATTTTACTTTTATTTTATTATTATTTCTACGTATTACTTAATTTAACTAAATATTTGTTCATTATAAAGAACAACTTCGTGCGATATATTATTCCAATTTATAAATGAATAAAATAGCTACTCTGCCGTTTATACCTTGATCAAATCAGCTATCTCTATGAATATGCGCCTTCATTTCGATATAATGACGTAATGACGGATAGATTACATAAGAACATAGACGAAATTCACTATTTTCGTTATAATTTACTAATGAATTGTTATTATTTTCAAACTTTGCTGTATCAAACAATTAGTATTGAGGAGAATTTAAAGTGAACTCACGTGTGGAAAAAAAGAAACATAAAAAACGAAAGTGGTTGTTCTGGGTAGGAGGGATTATCCTCGCACTGATCCTGGTAGTCGGTGTCTTCTCTATCTATGTTTGGAATAAACTAGGAGATACAGTGGAAACTATGCATAATCCACTAAATCGAGATAATGACCCAGATCGCAAAAAGGAATTAGAGTCTATCTTCAAAGATACAAAATCAGTGAATATTTTATTACTTGGAGTAGACGAACGAGATGGTGATAAAGGACGCTCGGATACAATGATCTTATTATCGTTAAATCCGAAAAACAATTCCATGAAAATGCTAAGTATTCCTAGGGATACGTATGTGACAATACCTGGTAAAGGAAAAGATAAAATAAACCATGCCTATGCATTTGGTGATGTTGAGCTATCTGTTCAAACAGTAGAAGAAAACTTTGACCTCCCAGTCCACTATTATGCAAGAGTGAATATGGAAGGTTTTGAACAGGGTGTCGATGCAATAGGTGGTGTTACTATTACAAACGATACAGCATTTTCCCAAGGCGGAATACAATTTCCAGCAGGCGAGATTCAATTAAATGGTAAAGAAGCTTTATCTTATATCCGAATGCGAAAGAATGACCCAAGAGGAGATCTAGGTAGAAATGAACGACAACGAGCAGTTATTATGGCTGCTATAAATAAGGGAGCAAGTTTTTCAAGTATTACTAAAGTCGGCGAAATCCTTAACATACTTGGAGACAACGTAAAAACAAACCTGAATATGGATGCAATGCAAACACTATTCTCTGATTATCGTGGCACGAGAAAAAATATTTCTTCAATGGAGATTAGCGGAAACGGCCAACGTATTAATAACACGTGGTACTATGTTGTTCCAGACTCAGAATTCAATCGAATTACAACAGAAATTAAAGCACATATGAACGAAAAGTAGATGAAGTTGGAAACTTCTATACCTAACGAAACGTAACAACATGGGTGGTTAAATCATCCATGTTGCTTCTCGTTCATAAGATAGAGTAGATAATAATTAGGGGGGAAATGATGAGAAAAGCAATAGTTATCGCTTTTGTTACGCTTATTGCACTGCTTACAGCATGTTCAGCGGACAAAGCTACACCAAATGATCGTTTTAATTCATACCTAGAAAAATGGAATAAACAAGAATTTGCAGATATGTATAAGATGTTAAGCTCCGATACTACTGATACATATCCAACAGATCAATTTGTTGATCGCTATAAAAAGATTTATGAGGACTTAAATGTTTCAAAATTGCAGGTGGAATTTGATAAGTTAGATAAAGATTCACTTGAGAAAGCAATGGATCAAGGAAAAGCAACCATTCCCTTTAACGTAAGCATGGAAACGATTGCTGGTCCGGTTTCTTTTGACTATAAAGCAGAACTTGTGCAACAGGGTGAAGACAAAGAAGAAAACTGGTATATTTCATGGGATCCTGGTTTTATTTTTCCTGAAATAAAGGATGGCGGAGAAATTAGTATTACATCTACAGCACCAGTCCGCGGGGAAATTCGTGATCGAAACGACATGCCATTAGCTATGAACGACACCATATATACTATTGGGATTGTCCCAGAAAAACTAGGAGCATCAGCAGAACAAAACAAGAAAAAAATTGCAAATTTACTAGGTGTCTCCGTCGAATCAATAAACGAATCTCTCAACGCAAATTGGGTGGAGCCAAACTTATTTGTTCCAATAGCCAAAATTGCAAAAACAGATCAAGAACTTTGGAATAAATTAGTAGCAATTGATGGTATTACAAGACAAGAATCTACTGGCCGTGTGTATCCTGGAGGTGAAGCAACTGGCTCTTTAGTTGGGTATATTGGACAAATTACAGCAGAAGAACTGAAAGAAAAAGATCCTGGTACGTACGATGCTAATTCTATAATAGGCAAACGCGGACTTGAAGAGTTATATGAAAAACAGTTAAGAGGGGAAAAAGGAATAAAAATTATAGTTACAAACGACAATGAAGAAGAAAAAGTACTTGCAGAAACAGCTGTAAAGAATGGAAAAAATATAAAACTGACCATCGATATTAATATTCAAGAAAAAGTATATGAATCCTTTAATGGAGATATGGGAACTGCAGCAATCATACATCCGAAAACAGGTGAAACGCTTGGATTAATTAGTAGCCCTTCTTTTGATCCAAACGAAATTCTTTACGGAACAGAACCTAATCTCTGGGAGAAACTTGAAAATGACGAAAGAAATCCACTATTAAATCGTTTCTATTCAACATTCGCTCCTGGTTCGGTTTTAAAACCGATAACAGCAGCAATTGGCTTAAAGAATGGCTCAATCGATCCAGATGAAGGTTTAGAAATCAAAGGAAAAACTTGGGGTAATGGTGAAGGATGGGGTGATTATAAAGTTACAAGAGCGTCCACATCAAACGGTCCAGTTGATTTACACGATGCGTTAGTTAGGTCGGATAATATCTATTTTGCGATGCAAGCTGTTGAAATGGGAGCCAAAGCCTATGAAAAAGGGCTAAAATCATTTGGATTTGGAGAAGAACTGCCGTACGAATACCCTATTACTCCATCGTCTATTTCATCTTCCGGTAAACTAGATGATGAAGTTCTATTGGCAAATTCCAGTTATGGGCAAGGTGAGTTAGAAATGAGTTCAATTCACTTAGCAGCAGCATATACTGTGTTTTTAAACGAAGGGAATATGATAAAGCCTACACTTTTAACTAGTGAAGATACATCACAATATTGGAAAGAAAATTTACTATCACCGGAACAAGTCAATCGTATTAAAAATGACTTGCGAGATGTAGTTCAAAATGGAACAGCAAAGAAATACGGAAAAAATAGCGCAATCCCTATTTCTGGAAAAACAGGAACAGCAGAGTTAAAGCTAACTAGTGAAGGTTCAGGTGAGGAAAATGGTTGGTTTGTTGGTTACCCCACCGAATCTGAGGATATACTCATTGCTATGATGATTGAAGAGACAAAGGAACGAGGCGGAAGTGGTTACACTACTAAAAAGGTAGTGGACCTCTTAAATAAAATGAAATAAAGGTTTTGTTTCCCTACTGATTGTTCGTACCACAAGGGTATGACCTAAATGCCTTTGAATCAATTGACATTTACTGGCAGTCGATCCCCCACTAATCCATATTGGTTTCTCTTTTTTGCTTGAAGTGAGGGATTACTGCCAGTTATATATGGGATAAAAGTGAAAGAGATTGGACAGAAAATATTTAGCAGAATCATACTGTTATTCTTTCATTGTACTAATAAATATGGGAGGTACTTTCCGGAGAAATTGCCACAGTTAACGCTGATTAAGTGAACTTCGTCTTTGCCCTTTAATCTTCGGACTAATGCCATATCTGTATGTGTCCTCCATACTTCCGCTGCTATGATTACCTGACCATTATATCTATTTCTTTCTGTAGAAATAAGCACCACTTCCAAACATGGAGCAAAAAACCCCAAACACTATCCGGATATAGCTATGTATACGGACAATAGTTCGATACTTCTTTATATTAAACGCTTATGTCTCCCCCTATTCTTTTATTACTTCATACTATAAAAGCCTTAGCAGTTCCCTAAAAGCTTTTTCATCTCTATGATCAAGCGCCTGGTCTATTAATCGTTTAATATTTAGCTGTTCTAGCTCATCTATGACAAGATCAATTGAATAGTTAGATTGCTTGTGCCTGGTTAATGTCTGATTTCGTGGTGGTTCTGTAGATCGTAAAACAGCATTAACTTTCTCTCTAAACCTTGGCAACTTCAGCAGATCTTCCATCTTTATGTAGATAACACTTGAGTTATGTTGAAAGGCAAATAGCATTCTCCTATTTTCAACTTGAAACGTACTTCGGTTAATTTTTATTTCCTTTCCTGCTATCGGAATAAATTGATATGGAGCACCTTGAATCGAAATTATGAACCTTGCATTACGTAAATTCACTAGAATATACTTCATACAAATTTTAATACTAGCGGGCCTAAAGTTCTTAACATGTACCATTCCAATGCCTCCTTATTGAATCCGATTACCTACGTTCTTATAAAAGAACATCACATTAAGTATAATCGAGAATACAAGGAAATTAAACCGGTAAATGTACGATTCATCAACTTTATTAAGAACATTTTCTTGATTATACATTATTTTTCTAAGTATTCCTTAAAATTGCAACTTTACGACTATTAAATAATTAATACTAGTATTTTATTCTCAACAAATTATCCTCCCAATTCTATTTCCTTTGTTTTAATTAACATAAAAGAATGGTTACGTACCAAAATCACTGTACGTAACCATTCTTACTTAACTTAATTCTGTTCTCTCCTCCTCAGAGAATACTCTGGACCGTGTCAAAAAACGTTTTCCTTCAGGTCCCTCCAGCGAAAACATTCCTCCTCTACCGTCAACAGCATCAATAATAAGTTGTGTATGTTTCCAATATTCATATTGATCTTTGGAGATATAAAATGGAGCTGCTCCTATATATCCAAGCAATATATCTGCTTCCCCTATTCGAAACTCATCCTTAGGATAGCACATTGGAGAGCTCCCATCACAGCATCCACCAGATTGGTGAAACATTAAATCCCCATGAATATCATGTAATTTTGTAATTAATTCAAGGGCATCTTCCGTTGCTATAACGCGTTCTACCACTTCATCACCCCATTATTTATCAACGTGCATTATCCATTAGAATAATCCAGCAGCTCCTTCACTATAGCTGACTAGCAAATTTTTTGTCTGCTGGTAATGATCAAGCATCATTAAATGATTCTCTCTACCAATTCCAGACTTTTTATACCCACCAAATGCGGCATGAGCCGGATACTGATGATAACAATTCGTCCAAACTCTACCAGCTTCAATTCCACGTCCAAAGCGATATGCAGTGTTTATATTACGTGTCCATATACCCGCACCCAAGCCGTATAGTGTATCATTTGCTATAGACATTGCTTCTGCTTTGTCTTTGAACGTAGTGACTGATAATACTGGTCCGAATATTTCTTCTTGGAAAACACGCATATTATTTTTCCCTTTAAAGATAGTAGGTTCTACATAATAGCCGTTTTTTAATTCTTCATTTTCTAATTTATTTAGATTTCCACCAATTAATACTTCAGCACCTTCTTGCTTACCAATATCTAAATAGGATTGGATTTTTTCCAACTGTTCTTGAGAAGCCTGTGCCCCCATCATCGTCTCTGTATCCAATGGATGACCAATCTTTATTTGTTTCACTCGATGAATTGCACGCTCAATAAATCTTTCGTATATTGCTTCATGTACTAGCGCTCTGGAAGGACATGTACAGACTTCCCCTTGGTTAAGGGCAAACATAACAAACCCCTCGATCGCTTTATCTAAAAATCCATCATCTGCATCCATCACATCTTCAAAGAAAATGTTCGGAGACTTACCTCCAAGTTCTAATGTTACTGGAATAATATTTTCCGAGGCATATTGCATAATTAGCCTTCCCGTCGTCGTTTCTCCAGTAAATGCTATTTTAGCAATTCTACTACTCGATGCTAAAGGTTTGCCTGCCTCTACTCCAAAACCATTTACTACATTAACTACTCCTGGCGGAAGTAAATCTTTTACTAACTCTAACCAAACATGTATAGAAGCTGGTGTTTGTTCAGCAGGTTTAATAACCACGCAATTTCCTGCCGCCAAAGCCGGGGCTAACTTCCATGTAGCCATTAATAAAGGAAAATTCCAAGGAATAATTTGCCCAACAACACCTAGAGGTTCATGAAAATGATAAGCAATTGTATCATGATCAATTTGGCTAACGCCGCCCTCTTGTCCTCTAATTACACCAGCAAAGTATCGAAAATGATCAATGGCTAGCGGTATATCAGCTGCTAATGCCTCTCTAACCGCCTTCCCATTATCCCAGGTTTCCGCAACTGCTAGCATTTCTAAGTTTTCTTCCATTCGATCAGCAATCCTATTTAATAGTAACGCACGCTCTGCTACAGAAGTTTCCCCCCAGGTGTCCTTCGCATTATGAGCTGCATCAAGAGCCGCTTCTACATCTTCCTTTGTAGATCTAGCAACCTCACAGAATACTTCACCTGTGACTGGACTTACATTTTCAAAATACTTCCCTTTTACAGGTGAACGATATTCCCCACCTATAAAATTATCGTATTTACTCTGAAAGTTGACCAAAGCACCAGCTGAATTAGGGTTTGCATATCTCATATTATTCCTCCTTTATAGAAAACGCTTACAATTTATGTAGATCTAAGTTGTACTTATATAAAAAGTATAACAATTAATTCTAAATTATACCAATAATTGAATAACTATTTAATAAGAACAACAGCGCAAGCGGCCGATTTATCCACATGGGCTAATTTTATAATTTCCTAAACTAAGAAAAAAGCCTTGATTAATCAATAATCAAGGCTTAATACCGAACTCATATATCCGGAGATACTAAAGCATGCTTATTTTACTTCAGGAAGAATTCTTATTTCCTGCTTCATGGATGACTGACATAACGGACATTTCGGTTCATCCTCAAAGCTGTATGATTCCCTCATCCACCCCTGGCAATCATCGCTTATGCATGACCAGACATTTGTCTCCACTTCTTGAACCGGTTCTTTCGGTCCTCGTGAGAATGACATGAAAGCATCTCCTTTCTTGTAACACTTCTATTATACGCTTTTCTAACAAATAAAGAAAGACCCCTGACTGTCTATGAGGCTTGGACTATACCTTAACAGCTATAACCCGATTCATTTACTCTATACTATATTCTATGTTAGATGTTGGAAAGTTATTCATAATTATCCAACATCGCTAGAACCACGGTTTTTTTAATACGACGTAAAGGGGCTGGGACATAACTAGCCCTTATGAAGTTAAAAAAGATTCCAGTTATCAAAAAATGATAGCTGGA
>NZ_BAAACY010000043.1:0-63173 GCF_039521925.1 Virgibacillus salarius
AGCGTAAATCTGAGCATTTAGTGATAAGGACTGAGCGAATTTTGCTCAGGTTTTCTAATGAAAATGCTATCTACATTGATAAGCAAGTGGAAATGTAAACTAGGACCACTGTCAAGAGCTACGTTTAGATGGAACTACAAAAATACTAGCTTTTTAAGTACGTTTTTCCTTCTCTTTGCTCTACCTTGCCATTTTTCATTAATTTTCCTAAAGCTCGTTTGAAAGCAGCCTTACTAATATGAAAAGTTCCTCGTATATCATCTGGATCACTTTTATCACTGAAAGGTATAACTCCTCCATTAGCTTCTAGATGCTGTAAAATAGCTTCTGCATCTTCGTGCATACTTTCTTGCTTTAATGGGCGTAGAGATATGTTTAATGTACCATCTGGTTTAACTTCAATGACTCGGCCATTTACTTGCTGACCAAGACGAGGTTCTTTCCTTCTTTCACTGTGATGAATAAAACCACGATAAAAATCACCCGTGATTAGAGCAGATCCTTCTCTACTAGTACGATATACTGTTCCTTCAATCATTGTATTTAAGAGGGAATCAGGCGCTAATTCCAATTCTCTAGCAATAACCCCTTCGCTAGCAGGAAGAGCAAGCAATCTCCCTTTTTGATCCTTACCTAAGGTAACAAAAAGCCTATCTCCAATTTGTGGCCATACCTGATCAAATAAGGGAAGGTCATCTTTAGATACAAGAATATCTTTTGTTGTACCAATGTCTACAAATACGCCAAGATTTGGAATAACATTTTTGACCTCTGCCCAATCGTATATATCCATTTTTATATGTGGAAGCTTTGTTGTAGCTACAACCTTTCCTTTCTTGTCCATATAGATAAATACGTCCACTTCTTGATTGGGTTCTAATATGGTATTGGTTTCGTTGTGATGTAATAGAAATTCATTCATTTCAAAGGTTAATACATATCCTGTTTCAATGGTCCGATCTACTGTCATCGTTTGAATGGTACCAACTAATTGATTCATTATGTAACCTACTTTCATTTGTATGTATATTGGAAAAGGGGCACTCACTTTTAAGAGTACCCCTTTAATACTAAAGTAACACATAAGTTTTATTTTTATTTATCCCCAAAATAATCTTCGGGTGGGAAATTCTTTGATATCAGATGTTGTTTAGCTTATACTTAAGCATTTCTAAGAAATATGCAACATAACATAATAATGTTATTCACTTTGGAAATCGTCTAAATAGATTTCCGTGTAGAATTTCACGTTAACCGCGGTAAAACTTCCACTGGATGTTCTCTAACTTAAGCAACGTAAGCCCTACCTGCTCTTACGTCCTTGCGACCCCTTAGTCGCGCCAGTGTGAATAAGCATCTTCAAAAACATTGTAGAATGCCAGATCACTTATCTGTTACTCCATTTTGCTAACTCTATCATAATCTCATAAAATTATTGGGTTGTCAAGTAAGATGGAGTTGTAATGTTTGATAAGGGAATGAATGTTTCTAAAGGTTGTATGAAGGGTATTTAGCTAACACGTATAAAACGAAAGGATGAGAAGATGCTACGTATGCTTTTAATGATTATTGGAGCGATTGTTGTTATTGGTTGGATAATCTCATTATTCTAAATAAAATATGTTAATAAGTTAACTCGAAATACTTCCTTTTAAAATATATTAGGAGAGTAATTTCGAGTTTTTATATGGAAAAGGAGATGGCTAAATGGATATGCAATACTGCCAGTAAATGTCCGATTGGTTTAAGGACTTTAGGTCATACCCTTGTGGTACTAATCATCCGTGGTGATAAACAAACTCCCCCACGGATTGAAGTTTCACTTTATATGGCTTGATACGTTGGAAGCATTCTTCACATCATAAAGAACAGATTGTTCTCTAAGTTTTAGGGGTGATAGCTCTAAGCTATTTGTTGAGAATTTGAATAAGGAGAGTCCCCAGTAAACTCATGCAAAAAAGTAAACTGCTAAGCTCCATTCTTTTCAGCTTAAGCAGTTTACTAGATATTAGTATATTCACATTTTATTTGATAGGGTACAGTTCAACTTGTGTTTTCCGTAACCTAATGTATTAAGCTAGTTATTCCAAGGGCAATTAATAAAAGTGGTGGAAGAAAAGTCATACGCTGTAATTGTCTGCTCTTCGCTAACCATATCCCTGCTTTTAATCCACAGAATAAAAATGTACCACTCATAATTGCAATTAAACCGGCTGTTAAAAATGCTCCATAACCTAACATAGAGGCACCAATTCCAGCACCAAATGCATCAAGTGCTAATGCAGAACCTAGCAGGATTGCCTCCATTGGAGAAATAACGCCAGAATGATCCAAATCAGCCTTACCAGGGGTAGATAGAACGGTCGATAAGATATTTTGATTTGTATCTGTCTCTTCCAGCTCTTTTCTGGGAACGATGCAATTAAATAATGCAAAGCTACCTAGTATAATTAGTATGCTTCCACCAAGCATACTAGCAATATTCGGGGAAAGAATGGAGGTCAACATATTTCCAATCGTCATGGATAGCAAAACGATAATTCCTGAACATAGCATGATAATAATTAACGCATTTAGTGGTACACGAATATTTCGCATGCCATAAGTTATCCCTACACCAAATCCATCTAAGCTAACTGCAATAACTAAAAAAATTAAACCAGTATAAAAAAGCATAGCACCAATTCCTTTATCTATTTCTAAGGTATTGTATGGTTATTTTATAATTGTTGTGCGTATCCAACTTTTTAAAGTGATGTAATAAAGGAGGCCCAAGAGTGTGACGATAAAAATGGGGAAGTCTAAAATTTTGATTAACTACTCCGATCTGAAACGCAGGTTGAAATATGATAAAATAATGGATAGGTCTTTTTAGAAAGGAATTTAAAGATGAGTAAAATAGTTGTATTAGCAGAAAAGCCTTCCGTAGGGCGAGATATTGCCCGCGTATTACATTGTCATAAAAAAGGCAATGGTTTTATAGAAGGTTCCAAATATATCGTAACGTGGGCTCTCGGCCACTTAGTTACATTAGCGGATCCAGAAGTGTATGATAATAAATACAAAACGTGGAAGCTTGAAGATTTGCCCATGTTACCTGTCCATCTAAAACCAGCTGTTATTAAGAAGACAGGAAAACAATTTCAAGCTGTAAAGGCACAGCTTCAGCGTAAAGATGTGAAGGAAATTGTCATTGCTACTGATGCTGGAAGAGAGGGAGAGCTTGTTGCCCGCTGGATATTGGAGAAAGCACGTGTTCAAAAACCACTAAAGCGTTTATGGATTTCTTCTGTAACGGATAAAGCAATCCGTGATGGATTCAATCGATTAAAATCAGGCAAAGAATTTGAGAATTTATATGCTTCAGCGGTCGCACGATCTGAAGCAGATTGGTATGTTGGATTAAATGCAACAAGAGCATTAACAACTAGATTTAATGCGCAATTATCAACGGGAAGAGTGCAAACCCCAACACTTGCAATGATTGCTGCACGAGAAGCTGAAATTAAATCATTTAAACCGAAGAAATTTTATGGCTTAGCTGCGAAAACGAAACGAGGCTTTTCGTTAACATGGCAAGACAAAAAGAATAATAAGCGTATCTTTTCAAAAGAAGCGGCTGAAGCTTTACAAAAAAAGGTGCAAAACAAGCCGTTAACAATTACACATATTGATAAGCAATATAAAAAGAAATCAGCTCCACAGCTTTATGATTTAACGGAACTACAGCGTGATGCAAATCGTATCTTTAATTTCTCAGGAAAACAGACTTTATCAATTATGCAGAAATTATATGAGCAGCATAAAGTCTTAACATATCCAAGAACGGATTCTCGTGTACTTTCATCTGATATTATTTCGACTTTAAAGGACCGTGTTAAAGCTTGTGGTGTCGATCAATACGCTCGTACTGCGAATAAAATTCTTAGGAAAGATTTAAAGCTATCTAAGTCTGTCGTAGATAATGCAAAGGTATCCGACCACCATGCGATTATTCCAACTGAACAATCAGTAGTTCTTGAAGATTTAAATGATAAAGAACGGAAGATTTATGATTTGGTTGTAAAACGATTTTTAGCTGTTTTGTCTGACCCGTACGAATTTGAACAAACAACCGTGCTTGCTGAAACAGAAGGAGAACAGTTTACAGCAAACGGAAAAATTATCAAAAAACAAGGCTGGAAAGAAGTATACCATAACCGTTATGATGACGGAGAATCGGCGGATGATCAACAGTTACCTGCTTTAGAAAATGGCCAGACACTTACGGTTAGTACCTATACCATTACGGCAGGGGAAACGAAGCCACCAGAGCGTTTTACAGAGGGGTCCCTACTACAAGCAATGGAAAACCCAGTACGTTATTTAGGTACAACGAATAAAAAACATGCAAGCACTTTAAATAAAACAGGTGGCATTGGCACGGTAGCTACCAGAGCTGATATTATTGAAAAATTATTTAATAATATGTATATGGAAATGAAAGGGAAATATATATTTATCACTTCAACTGGTAAACAATTACTCGATTTAGTACCAGAGGAATTGCGTTCACCGGCATTAACGGCTGAATGGGAAGATAAACTAACACAAATTGCTGAGGGTAAATTGAATAAAAAGCAATTCATATCTGAGATTAAAGGATACACGAAACAGGTAGTTCAGGAAATTAAAACAAGTAAAGAAACATTCGAGCATGATAATATGACAGGAACAAAATGTCCAGAATGTGGAAAATTAATGCTGGAAATAACAAATAAAAAAGGTAGAATGCTTGTTTGCCAGGATCGTTCCTGTGGCCATAAAAAAAATATAGCAAAACAAACCAATGCACGTTGTCCAAATTGTCATAAGCGTCTCGAATTACGAGGTGAAGGTGACGGACAAATATTTATCTGTAAGTGTGGTCATCGTGAAAAACTGGCTACATTTAATGCACGAAAACAAAAAGAGAAGAAACATAACGTTTCCCGTAAAGAAGTTAATAAATATTTGAAAAAGCAAGAGGATGGTTTTAGTAATAATGCGCTTGCTGAACAACTTGCAAAGTTAAAAAATAAATAATCACCAAAAAGCGTGCCAGAATAGATCTGACACGTTTTTTGGTTTAATAACTTGTTTCTTCAACAACGTTATGGAATCTATCTAAGATCGTTACTTTACTTGGACTATTCTCCTGTGCCATTTCTACCGCCACTGCAATTGCTTCATCTTTTGCATCATATAACTCCTCAGGTGCTACATTTTCTAACTTCACAAACCATCCTGTTGCATCGACATTTGGTATTACGGTATATGATTTCATCTGTAAAAACTCCTTTCCTTTACTTAAAAAAATTTTATTACACATATAACAGGCAGTAATACCCCCATTTCAAGCAATAAAATAGGTGGGCTATCGACTACCAGTAAATGTCTATGGGTTCAAAGCCCTTTAGGTCATACCCTAGTGGTACGAACAATCACTGTGGGATAAATAAAACCTCCAACTGATCGAAGTTTCACTTTATTTATAATTATGTAATTCCCAGTTATTTTATAATTAAAACGAAATTGGCAATGAATACATATTTATAAATTTTCATAATATAATATACATTGTCGAATTTTTTTTGTATACTTCTGATATGCCGAATTTTATCGAAAAATGAAACAGAGGGGGCATGGGAATGACAAATGTTCTAAAAGAACAAATAAGAGAAATCCAAGATGATGTTATTAGAATACGACGTTATTTACACCAGAATCCTGAATTGAGTAATCATGAAGCGGCAACCTCCCGTTTTATTCAAGAGAAACTAACTGAATACGGCATAGCTTTTCAAACGGGTTATGCTAAACATGGCGTATTAGGAATTATTAAAGGAACACAACCTGGTAAAGTAGTAGCGCTACGTGCAGATATGGATGCTTTACCAATACAGGAGCTAAATGATCATCCTTTCACATCCAATTATGCAAATGTTATGCATGCGTGTGGTCATGACGCACATACGGCAATGCTGTTGGGAGCAGGTCATGTTCTTCAACAAATGCGTGAACAGTTAAAAGGAACAATTCTATTAGTTTTTCAACCTGCTGAAGAGGATTCACCTATTGGAGGATCTAAAGTAATGCTTGATGATGGAGTATTTGCTGAGTATACTCCAGATGTTATTTATGGACAGCATGTATGGCCAGACTTACCAGTCGGACAATTTGGTATTCGTGATAAAGAAATGATGGGTGCCTCGGATCGATTTGAAATTACACTAAGTGGTAAAGGTGGGCATGCGAGTATGCCACATCAAACAAATGATGTCATGGTAGCGGCTGGACATCTTATTACTAGCTTGCAAACAATTGTAAGCAGAAGCTTAGACCCATTAGAAGCATCTGTCGTGACAATTGGAACAATTCATGGTGGTGAAGCAGCAAACATTATTCCAAACCAAGTGACATTAGAAGGGTCGATTCGCACCTATTCACCAATAATTCGTAAACGATTAAAGGAACGTTTTTTTACCATTACGAATCAAGTAGCACAAGTTTTTGAGGCAAAAGCTGCTATCACTTATTTAGATGGATACCCGGCAACCATTAATACGCCAAAATGGGCTAATGTTGCCAGGCTAGCTGCACAGAAAATAAATGGAGAAACACCAAATGTAAGCCCTTCCTTAGCAGGCGAAGACTTCAGTAGATTTTTAGAGAATTATCCGGGGGCATTTATTTGGCTTGGTACCCAGATTGATATTCCTGAGGAACAGGCTCCACTACATGATGCGCATTTTAAGTTAAATGAACGAGCATTGCCAATCGGTACGTCACTTTTAGTGCAAGTTGCTATAGATACATTAGAAAAATTAGCAAAGGAAGAGAATGAATGATTGATTTCTTAAATAAATTAAACCCACAACTTATTGCTTGGCGCCGTGATTTTCACAACTACCCAGAATTGGGTTTTATGGAATATGTGACAACCTATAAATTAGGAAAGGAACTAAACAGGCTTGGCTTTATGGTTCATTTAGGTGAAGATGTGATGAAAAAGGAAGTGCGTTTGGGTCTACCTCCTAAAGAGCAAATGGATATGTATGAGGAAAGAGCAACAGACAATGGCGTTGATGAATACTGGCTTTCTACTATGCAAGGTGGGATGACGGGGATCATTGCTACTTGGGATACGGGTAAATCAGGTGATCATATGGCTTTTCGCTTTGATATTGATGCTCTTCCAATTGAAGAAACGAATGAAAAAAAGCATTTTCCGGCTCAACATAACTTCGCATCAGCAAATAAGCAAGTGATGCATGCATGTGGTCATGATGGTCATATGACAATCGGGCTTGGGTTAGCCTCATTTATTTCTAGCTATCATGCACAACTTAGCGGTAAATTCACATTGATCTTTCAACCTGCTGAGGAAGGTGGCCGCGGTGCGAAAGCAATTACAGAAAATGGTTGGTTGGACGATGTAGATTATTTCTATTCGGGACATATCGGAATAGAGTCCTTGCCAATCGGTACCATCGCAGCTACAGTGGATGGTTTTCTTGCTTCGTCAAAATTGAACATTAACTTTAAAGGGACAGCCTCTCACGCAGGAATGAAGCCAGAGCTTGGCAAAAACGCACTTTTAGCGGCAACAACTGCTGTAGCAAACCTGTACGCTATTCCTCGGCATAGCAATGGAATTACGAGAATTAATGTAGGGAAGATGGTTGCTGGTAGTGGTAGGAATATTATTCCTGACAGTGCTTATTTAGAAGTAGAGACACGGGGAGAGACAGAGGACATTAATCAATATGTACGCTCCGAGGCCATGCGAATCGTTGAGGCAGCAGCAATAATGCAGAATGTTACTTATGAAATAGAAGCGGTCGGTCAAACAGAAGAAATCAATTGTAGTAAGTCACTTGCTTCTGCCATTATTAATGCTTGTAACAATAGTAGCTACGTAAAGAAAGTAATTCCTGTAGCGAAGGTGGCTGGATCTGAAGATGCGAGTTTTATGATTAATCGAGTTCAGGCAAGTGGTGGTAAAGCAACATATATGTTATTTGGAACAGCTTTAGACCATCCTCATCATCATCAAGCCTTTGATTTCCAAGAAGAAGTGTTAATAGTTGCCGTAGAAGCTTTGGCAAATATTGTTTTAAAAGGCAACGACTAAATACGTGTAAACGTACAAGAGAAAGGACGAAGTGTATGGCAGTAAAGGAAAAAAATTCAATAGCTACTCAATTATTAAATGGAATTGAACGGGTTGGCAATAAATTACCTGATCCCTTTATGCTTTTTATTAGTTTAGCTGGAATTATAATTTTATTATCCTGGATCATTTCATTATTTGACATTACCTATACACAGCCAGTTGATGGACAAGAGGTTGCTATTAAAAGCTTAATTTCTAAAGAAGGTCTTGAATTTATTCTAACCTCTATGCTAGATAATTTTGTGGGATTTGCTCCTTTAGGGCTCGTGTTAGCAATGATGCTAGGGATTGGTTTAGCAGATAAAGTTGGACTATTGGAAATTGGCATAAAAAGTACTATTTTGAAGGCACCAACTTCATTAGTAACATATGCAGTGATTTTTACAGGGATTTTAGGGAATATTGCTTCAGATGCAGCTTTTGTTATTGTACCGCCATTAGCTGCGATGGTGTTTTATAATATTGGTCGCCATCCTTTAGCTGGATTAGCGGCAGGTTTTGCAGGTGTTGGTTCTGGTTTTACAGCAAATTTTATGATTAATGGTACAGATGTATTGCTCTCTGGTATTTCAACAGAAGTAATGAAGACACTCGATGAAAATGTGATTGTAACGCCAGTAGATAATTGGTATTTTATGATTGTATCCGTAGTGGTTCTTTCTATAGTAGGTGCTCTCGTTACAGAGAAAATTGTAGAGCCACGTCTAGGTAAGTATGAGGGAAATGTAAAGAAAGAATTTGAAGCGGTGAAACCGATTGAGATAAAAGCACTAAAAAATGCGGTAATCGCAAGTAGTGTATATATTGCTCTAATATTAATTGTATTATTTATACCAAATTCTCCTCTACGTAGTGCGGAGGGGAAAATTGTACCTTCGCCATTTCTAGATGGAATTGTTCCACTAATTTTAATATTATTTATTATTGCTGGTATTACATACGGGGTTACTATTAAAAAGATTACTAGTTCTCGTGATGTAGGTAAATATATGGGAGAAGCTATGAAAGATATGTCTGGCTTCATTGTCCTTATTTTTGCTGCTTCTCAATTTATTGCATATTTTGATTGGTCCAATATCGGTTCATGGATCGCAGTAAGCGGAGCAAATTTCCTGGAATCTATTGGATTTACAGGTATAGCAGTTGTAATTGGATTTGTGCTATTAACAGCTGTGCTAAATCTATTCATTTTTAGTGGATCAGCACAATGGACATTGGAAGCACCAATCTTTTTAAAAATGTTTTATTATTTAGATTATCATCCCGCCTTTATCCAAGTTGCATATCGTATTGCTGATTCCTCTACAAATGTCATTACGCCAATGAATCCCTATATAATTATTGTTTTATCATTCATGCGGGATTATGATAAAAAGGCTGGAATTGGTACACTAATTGCATTAATGTTACCATACAGTATCTGCTTCTTACTTACATGGATCATTTTATTATTACTTTTTGTATTCCTCGGCATCCCATTTGGTCCAGGGATAGGTGTTTACTTGTAAATATAGTTGCTGATAAAAAATTTTCCAAGCTGTTTACTTGCAATGCGTATCACCTGTATCATTAAATAAGAAGTGGAAGCTTGTTTAAGGATATAAGGGAGGTTATAATAGATGGCATTTGTAATTCTAGATCCATGCCGAGGCGAAAAGTCAGGTGAATGTGTTAGCGTTTGCCCAGTTGATTGCATCGAAGAAGGTCCAGATCAATTTTATATTGATCCAGATATATGTATCGATTGTGGTGCATGTAAAGCTGTATGTCCAGTTGATGCAATAGAAGAGGAATATGACATATCGCCAGAACAAGAAGTCTTTCTGGAAAAAGCAGAAGAATTTTTTGCTAATAGATAGATTCGTACTTAAGAACGTGGTTGCTGTCTCTCAAGGGTATTTAGATACAAGTGTAAAGCGCTGTGGTTAAAACGGCAAAAGCCGAACGGAATGGAATTGCTCTCAGAAGTTAGATTTTTTTCACTCTAACTTCCGAGGGAGTACCATTTGAATCCGTTCGGCTTTAATTAAAATATCCTATTGCCAGTTATATGCGGGATAAAAGCTGGACTAATCTTCGATTTTTACCGCTAATTTACTTGCGATCCAGCGTTTTGCTGTCTCATCATCAACTTCATATATTTTTCCTGCACGTAATAAGTCACCATGGTATGCTGTTTGTACATTCATTTTTACTTTCATGTTTAAATTACTCCTTTTTCACATCCTATACTCAGTATACCATGAACAAATCATTTAAATTAACGCAATTGACTTATGAAATGTTTCATCACGAAGCCTATCCTCATATATGTCGATAGACTTTGCTAGAGATACACATTTACCTATTCCTAATTTTCTTTATTGCCTCGGCAATATTTGTTGTTGGACGTTGGCAGGAAAAGTTTTCACAAATATAAATCGTAGTTTCTTGGTTGATCTGGTTGTAGACGCTCGCAAAGTCGGCAATATTATTTGCCTGTTCACTCGTTTCCAGAGAGAGAACCGATACATCAGGTAAGAACATTTGCTGAAGCTGTTCGATGAAAGCTTGTTTTTTTGGATCGTCAGCTAACCCAATAATGACGACTTCTTTTGTTGGATGATCAAATAGCTGAACGGACTGTAGAAAGAATGGACTAGCAGAAGGTTGTGCATCGATATCCTCATAAAATGTATAGTGCATTTCTTCAGCATGATCAAGGAAATTTGTTTCCCCCGTTAAATATCCAATACGAATAAGCATAACAGCTGCAACACTATTACCAGAAGGTATCGCACCATCATATACTTCTTTATCTTTAGTGATTAATTTTTCGCTATCTTTACCAGTAAAGTACAAACCGCCGTTGTCATTATCCCAAAACAGTTCCAGCATTTGTTCTGCCAGTTGTTTGCTTTTATGCAAAAATGTAAGATCGAACGTGGCCTCATATAACTCTACATAGCCCCATAGTAAAAAGGCATAGTCATCAATATAACCTGGATACTTTGTTTCCCCAGCTCGATAACGTGCCATGAGCCGTTCATTGTGAAATAGATGATTCTCAATAAAACGTACTGCTCTTATTGCAGCGTTAATGTATTTTTGATTTTGAAAAATTTTACCAGCTTTGGCAAGACCGGCAATCATTAATCCATTCCAGCTAGTCAAAACTTTATCATCGACGTGAGGATAGGTTCGCTTTTGTCTTTCTGCAAAAAGCTTTTGTCTTGCTTCTTCTAATTTTTCCTCTAGCACTTTTTTAGGGAGATCCAGTTCGTTGGCTACTTGGTCAAAATGACCTTGAATAAGATTGGGAATATTTTTTCCTGCAAAATTACCATTTGGCGAAATGTCATAGATTCTTGTATAAATCTCCCCAAGGTCTTCATCTAAAATATTCATCACTTCTTGATAGCTCCATACATAATATTTCCCTTCAATCCCTTCTGAATCTGCATCAATAGCAGAATAAAATGCGCCTTTCTCATCCGTCATTTCTCTGAGAATAAAGGTAATGATTTCTTCACCAATTTTTTTATAAAAGGGACGTTGTGTAATTTGATAACATTCCGCATATGCAATTAACAAAAGTGCATTATCATAGAGCATTTTTTCAAAATGAGGTACAAGCCATGCCTTATCTGTTGCATATCTCGAAAATCCAAAGCCAATGTGGTCATAAATTCCACCAGCAGCCATGCTTTGTAAGGAGCTTTCAGCAATCTTTAAAGCTGCCGTGTTTTTCGTTAAGTAAGCATGTCTCATTAAGAATATTAGGTTGTGTGGCATAGGAAATTTAGGTGCTTTACCAAATCCACCATACTCGAAGTCAAAGCTCTTACCTAATTGATGGTAAGCCTGATTAAGCTGCTCCTTAGAAATTCGATTATTTCCTTTAGAAGGATGACTCTTTTGGAGGGCTTGTTGTACACTTTTGGTAACTTCGATTATATGCTTTGGATCTTCTGTGAACTTTCGAGAAAGCTGTTGTAAGACATTGACAAATCCTGGAACTTCATATTTCTTGTGCTTTGGAAAATACGTACCAGCATAAAAAGGAATTTTGTCAGGAGTCATAAAAATGGATAATGGCCATCCCCCATGTCCAGTCATCATTTGGCAAACCTTCATATAAATGGAATCAATATCTGGTCGTTCCTCTCTGTCTACCTTTATAGCGATATAACGATCATTAAGTATTGATGCCACTTCCGCATCCTCAAAGGATTCGTGTGCCATAACATGACACCAGTGACAAGTACTATAACCAATGGAAAGAAATATTGGTTTATTTTGCTCTTTGGCTGCTGTAAAGGCTTCTTCAGTCCATGCATACCAATGAACTGGGTTGTCAGCATGCTGTAATAAATATGGAGATTTTTCATCAATTAATCGATTGGGCATTAAAACACATCCTTCCTATTCACACTATACACGAAAAATCATTTTTCCAAACAAGAATAGCATGGTGAAAGGAAATTTTTTTCCTGCATATAACTGGGCACTTCAAGCAAAAGTGAAATTAATATGGATAAGTGGGGATCAACTGCCAGTAAATGTCCGATTGGTTCAAAGGTCTTTAAGTCATACCCTTGTGGTACTAACCATCAGTGAGGAATAAACAGAACCCCCACGGATTGGATTGAAGTTTCACTTTATTTATGACATGGGACAACATGATGTATACATATGCTTGTTAACAGAGGCTTAAATAGTTATAAAAAGAAAAGAGGTGTTTTTCTTGTTTTATCATGTGAAAGAATTACAATATCATGCTAAACCTGATCGTCCAGATCCTGTTTTTGCGAAAAAATTACAAGAAATATTAGGAGGACAATTTGGCGAGATTTCTGTCATGATGCAATATCTTTTTCAAGGATGGAATACAAGAGGTAATGGAAAGTATAAAGATTTATTGATGGATACAGGGACTGAAGAAATTGCCCATGTTGAAATGATTGCAACGATGATTGCAAGGTTGTTAGATGGTGCACCTGATGTAGAGGTGGAAGATGCTATAAAGGACCCAGTCATCGCAGCGATCATTGGGGGGTCCAACCCTCAGCAAGCAATAGTTTCGGGATTAGGCGCTATGCCAGTGGATAGTGTTGGAAATCGTTGGACGGCTAGCTACATTGCTGCAAGTGGGAATTTGCTCGCAGATTTTAGAGCAAATTTAAATGCAGAATCACAAGGTCGTCTTCAAGTAGCACGTCTCTATGAAATGACGAATGATGCCGGTGTTCGTGACATGCTTTCTTGGCTACTGGCTCGTGATACGATGCATCAGAATCAATGGTATGCAGCCATATGTGAATTAGAAGAAAAAGAAAACATCGTCGTACCGAGTACATTCCCAAGAGAATTAGAAAAGCAACAGGTCTCTTATACGTTGTTCAATCTGTCACAAGGTGATGCAAGTACGGAGGGGCGTTGGGCATCTGGTCCAAGTATGGATGGTTATGGCACATTTAATTATGTTGATCGTCCAATTGCCTTTGGTTCTGTCCCACATTTAGATCCTGCTCCACCGTATATATATGACACTCCACTTTGGGCGCTTCGCCATTCAGATGATCCTCCAGAACCAAATTTGAAATAAATTATATCCCTTGCAACGTATGAGGGATTAGCTAGGCTAATATTTTATTTTAAGTTAAGAAAGTATAAAATCAGTGCAATGACTGCGTTAAGCCAAGTAGTTATTTTGAAATGTTTGATGGATATTGGCAATGCTCCGACGAATTACTTCGCTTTCCGCGGGCGCGGCCTCAACTAACTTTGCAAAGAAGAACACGTTGCAAAGTGGATTTTCGGCTCGCGCTAATCCCGCAGGAGTCTACGTAATTAGTCTCCGCTATGAGAAGGTGCAACAATTCTTGTCATAAGTAATAGGTTGACTTTTTTTCCAATGGGTAAAGTGAAAATCGTTATCCGTGATTATAAAAGCAGCTGTGTTACTTCATGCTAGCGTTGTAGAGCCTGATAATAACGAAGGCCAGCCACTTCAACTCCTGTGGGAAATGTTTGACCTGAAGATCCACTTTTTTGAGCGGGTTTTGCTAAAAAAGTTAGCTGAAGGGCAAACCCCACGGAAAGGGAAGTGGACAGCCGGAGTGGTGGTCAAGCAGTAGCTATTATTCCATAATAGCTACTAGAGGGAGCGTAAATCTGAGCATTTAGTGATAAGGACTGAGCGAATTTCGCTCCGTTTTTCTTTTCTAGCAAACCTTTTAGTAGTTAAAGACATTATCAGGGTATTTTCTTGATCAATATGGTCTATTCAACATATAATTGGCAGTACAATAAGACCCTCACTTCAAGTAATAAAGTGAGATCAATATTGGTAAGTGGTGGGATAAACAAAATTCCCAACTGATTGAAGTCGCTTTATAAGGCTAACGTAGGAATAGGATACAAAAAAAGAATGCTACGGTATCCAATTAATCGCCAAAGCTGATCAGTGCCATGTCTTATTATGTCACGAAAGACTTTGATGAGTGAACAATGATTAAGTAAGATAATAGCAGAGTCTATCATTTCTATATTTAAAATAGAATAATCTTTTTATTAATATTGGAATATCATCGCCCAGTAAAGAAAAACACGTAGCTTTATTCAAGATTTCTTTTACCTCTCACTATAACTCTAAATGGAAAATAGTGAGCAAAATCATCTGTCGATGACTGATATGCTCCCCTTAAGGTAGACAGGTAAAAAATAAAATCCATTTTTATTATTTCCACTGTCTACTTGACAGGGAGCAGTTCAGACTTTACCAACTAATCTTCTTATGTTTATAACAGCTAATATTATTCATTCACACCGTAGCTAATTAAATTCGTAAATATTCTATAACCGCCTGGGACTTGGTTATCTATTTGTCGATAAAATACAAGATTTGTATACAAATAAGTCCCTTTGCCATATTCCGCCATTAAAATGCCGCTCGTAAATGGATCTTCATTTGGATCAGACATGCTAACAAAGGTTTCAAAGTTGCTGTCCCAGCTCATCGGGAAGTATAATCCTCTTTCCTGCACCCAGTTTTGCCAATCATTTTCTGTAATTGTATTAGGGTAATTAAATAACTTGTGCTCAGGCTTCAATATGTTCACAACAGCATTTTCATCCGTTACACGCCATTCGATGGATGGACTTCCGATTTTTAATTGGTAAGGTGCGCTATTTTGAGTGTCCCAGTTATCGCCCGGTTTGTGATATTGGACAACGAGGTGACCGCCATCTTCAACATATTGAAGCAAACGTTGATTATTGGTCACTAAGTCTGTTCGAGATAAATTCGCTCTTATACCTGTAATAATGGTATCAAATTGTGAAAGATCTCCGGATGATAGATCTTCTTCTTTTAACGTTGTAACATCAAATCCAGTCTCTATTAAATAATCGGCTACTTTATCAAAACCACTTTCAATATAGCCGATTTTTAAGTTGTCTGGTTTTAATAATTTAAAAGCTTCCGCGTTAATCATTGAAGGATATTGGTAATAGGAATCTTTTATATGATCATATTGAATTTCTTGTACCGCTGTTTGATAGGTTTTTCCACTTGAATTAACTTTTGCCTCAATAGATAGACTGCCTTCTTCTATTTTAGAAGGGGGAATTAGATTGAATGTCACCTCTTTTTCATCATATCGTTCTTCGAATGAAATGTTGCTCTGTTTTGGTTCACTATTCCATCCCTTAGGAAGATTTAATGAGACGCTACCTTTTCTTTTTCCAGAGCTATAATTTTTAACAGTGATCGTAACAGGTATTTTGTCTTGAACGTCAGCTGTATTTACCACTATATTTGTTGGATTCGTAGTGACACTAAGTTCTGGTAAAATGGCCAACGTTTCTGGAAGCTCTTCGATAGCTGTAGCTTTCGTACCTTTTCCATTCATTGAAACCTTTGTTTTGATAATAGGTTCCTCATAAGGTTGAAAATACCCTGCGTTTTTTGGTACTTCATAGTCAAAAATAATAGTTTTTGATTCATTTGGTTTTAATGACTTTATCTGCTTTGAATTTACGTTTACCCAATCTTTAGGTAGAAGTAGATCAGCATTTATTTTTTTGAGTGTTTTCTTTCCTTTGTTTGTAAGTTCCATTGTAATAGATGATTGCTCACCCTGTGTAACGATAGATGATGCTGCACGGGTTTTAATTTGTAAGTTTGAAGCTGTAAAAATAACTTTTTGTAACTGTTCCTTTTTAAGTTCGAGTTTATGAAGCAGATCACGCTTCATTGATGTATCAAATTCTGTACGTTTTGTTTTATTTATGATTCGTTCAACAGTTTTCAGTAATTGCTGTGACTTTACGAAAATGGATTCTCTGTTTGGATATTCTTGAATAATCGAATCTAAGTCGTTTTGTAATTTTTTTAAATGATTGCTTATATTCTTTTTAGATATTTGTTTTGCCCAATCATTAAAGTCATATGCTATCCCATCAAATAGTTCGGTATTGTTGTCTTCTACAGATTTGATTAACTCTAAATGTATTTGCCGTGGTTCCGCTGGAATATCGTTTCCCATACCTTGGCTCTTGTGCATATATCGAGACGCTTCTCCTAATTGTGGATACGTCATTTCATATATAGGATCATAATCACCAATTTCAATGGAAGTAGATGCTGTATCTTTCGACGCAGCAGGTAGATACATTTTTTTAATCTGCCAAGTAGATAAACCATTTTCTAGTTGTTCTGGGTAAACATTAGGGTTTGCTGCATCTTCAAATGCTCTTTCAGTTAGAAGACTTATTGCTCGATGGTGTCCATGTTGACTATCAACATTTCGAAAAGAAGGCATAACAATATCTGGCTGTTGGGTTCGAATAAATCGAATGAGTCTTTCATAGGTTACATTCTCTTCCCATTTGTCTAGCGTTTCTTCTGGTGATTTAGAAAATCCAAAATCATAAATAGTGTCAGAAGTGGTCCTGCTTAAATGAAAAGCTTTTACATCAGTAATTTTTGCAGCTTCGATCATTTCATTAGAGCGAATGATTCCAAGCGCATTGCCAAGTTCATCACCTATTTCGTTTTGTCCCCCTTCTCCACGGTTAGCAATTAAACTTGTGGTTTTAACACCTAACCCCCTAGATAAATAGGCGAGAAAATCACTTCGTTCATCGTCGGGGTGAGCACCTGTATTTAAAAAAGTAACGGTCGTGCTCAAAGGATGAACAACATTCCAAAGTTCTTTATCGTGCTGTTTGTCGGTTTCTTTTGCACTCCCATTGATAGATGTTAGGCTGAATACTAATAGCAAAACAAGTAAATTAGCAATAATTCTTCTCATGTATGAAACCCCTTTCAAAAAATGGATTAAAACACACTGCCCTCCTTTAAAATAATGTAGGTTAGTAAAATTTACTAACTAACTTGATGTAAACTACAACAACAAGATAACATAATTTGAACTAATGTAAATATTACAAAATATCTATTTATTTAAAATGAGTAGGGAAATAGTTGCAAAATTTTATTTTTCCCACATATAACTGGCAGTAAGACCTCAACTCAAGCAATAAAGTAAAAACTAATGTTGGAAAGTGTAGGATCAACTGCCAGTAAATGTCCGATTGGTTCAAAGGCCTTTAGGTCATACCCTTGTGGTACTAACAATCAGTGTAGGTTTAATATCCCCAACTGATTGAAGTTTCACTTTATATGAATTTTTTAATTATTTTATCTTTACAATGATAAGGCTTTCATTTATAATGATTAAAGT
The DNA here is from genome assembly GCF_039521925.1 of Virgibacillus salarius. Classification (NCBI taxonomy): domain Bacteria; kingdom Bacillati; phylum Bacillota; class Bacilli; order Caryophanales; family Bacillaceae; genus Virgibacillus; species Virgibacillus salarius. The sequence goes on from NZ_BAAACY010000043.1 coordinate 17,929, forward strand.
TGTTAGATTAGTAAGTAAACTTTACTAACTAAAATGCGAGGAATATCAGTATAAGGAGCTTATATAATGCACAAAGGTAATCCATCCTATATGAAACAGATGAATCGAAGGCTAATAATCAATTACATTAAAGAAAATGAAACGGTAAGCCGTGCAACAATTTCAAAGCAACTCTCGTTAAGTAAACCGACAGTTTCTGCTGTAGTGGATCAGCTTTTAAAAGAGGGCTGGATTTTGGAAACTGGTAGTGGAGAAGCTTCTTCGAGTGGAGGAAGAAAACCAGTTAATTTAAAGTTTAATCCTCATAAAGCTTATATTATCGGAGTTGATATTGGTGGTACAAAGGTAGCGATAGGCATTACAGATTTAAATGGATCTATGATTTCCTTTAGCGAGTTTCCTACCCAAGTTTATTTAGAAAAAAATTTATTTGAGCAGATAAAAAAGCATGTGGAGGAACAAAAAGAGAAATTAAATATTGATAACTCAAAGATACTTGGTATGGGTGTAGGTATACCAGGAGTAGTACATGTAGAAAAAGGAATAGTAAAGGAAGCTCCTGCTTTAAGGTGGATTAATTTCCCTATAAAAAAGGAGTTAAACAGCAAATTTAATTTCCCCATTTATATTGATAATGACGTTAATATTAGTGTGTTAGGGGAACATTGGAAGGGTATTGGAAGTACTCGTTCAAATCTGATCTACATAGCAATCGGTACAGGGATCGGTAGTGGATTAATTATAAATAATCAATTATATCGAGGTAGTAATTATAGTGCTGGAGAGATTGGTTATATGGTTACTGATAAGGAACATGCGCAGCAATATTATCCAGTTTATGAAGGTTATGGATATTTAGAAAGCGTTTCCAGTGGTTCTTCTATAGGGAGTCAATTATCGAAAAAATTAAAGAAGACATTAACAGCAAAAGAAGCTTTTAAACTGTATGAAAAAAATAATAAACAAGCAGTAGAAATAATTGAAACTGCAATAGAAAATCTTGGGATTGGTATAGCGAATTATATCTCTTTATTTGATCCAGAAATGATTGTTTTAGGAGGTGGTGTAAGTGAATCGTATTCATTAATAATTAATAAGATGCAGCCTATTATTGATCGGTTCACACCTGAAAAATGTGATGTTGTAAAATCAATTCTTGGAAAAGAAGCAGGGGTTGTTGGGGCAGTTGCATTGTTTTTAAAGGAGCATGACAGCATGTTAACAATTAAGGGAGAGGGGTAATTTTAGTGCGTCTATTAAAACGAGGTTATTTATTTTTTTTAGTAGTAATAGTGATAGGTATCCTTTCTGGATGTCTTGCTGGTGGCTCTGAAGAGTCAGGAGGAAAGTCCAAAAACGAATCTGGTAGTGACCTAGAAGAAAAGGTAGTTGTTTATTCTCCTCATGGAAAAGATATATTAAGTGAATTTGAAGCACAGTTTGAAGAGGAATACGGAATTGAAATGGAATTCTTAGATATGGGATCACAGGAAATTCTGGATCGAGTAAGGTCTGAAAAGAATAATACCCAAGCAGATGTCTGGTGGGGAGCACCACAGGTGAATTTTGATCAGGCTAAGGATGAGGGATTACTTGCTGAGTATAAGCCTTCTTATGCAGATGCCTTGGATGAAATGTATCATGATGAAGACTGGACTTGGTCCGGAACCTCCATTACACCAGAAGTTATCTTATATAATTCGAAAGAAATCTCCGCAGAGGAAGCACCTAAAGATTGGGACGATTTACTTGATCCTGAATGGAAGGATGAACTCATTATTCGTTATCCATTAGCTTCTGGTACGATGCGGACAATTTACTCATCGATGATATACAGAACGTATAAAGATACGGAAAGCCCTGATGAAGGTTATGAATGGCTACGTAAGTTAGATGAAAATACAAAAGAATACTCCGCAAATCCGGAGATTATGTACAATCAGGTAGCTAAGGGCGTTGGGAATTTGTCGGTCTGGAATATGCCCGATACCGTTATGCTTGCTGAAGAGAAAGGCTACCCGTTTGACTATGTTATTCCAGAAAGCGGTACACCAGTTCTGACAGAGGGGATAGCAATCATAAAAGATGCACCGCATCCTAAAGCGGCTGAAGCATTTTACGAATTTGTGAATACAAAGGAAGCTGCTAAATTGCTTGCTGAGACATATTCCAGAATTCCGACAAGAGAAGATGTAGAAAATTTACCGGAATGGATTACTGAAACGGAGATTAATCCGATGGAAATTGACTGGTCACTGTTTCAGGAAAAACAAAGTGAATGGATGGAGTATTGGGACAACAATATCAAAAATGCAGAAAAAGATTTAAGCGAAGAATGATTGGAATAATGTCAAAGGGGGTTGTTGTGCATGTCAACAGTGAATTTATCTGCAATTACAAAGCAATTCGGTGATGTTACAGCAGTAGAAGAGTTGGACATCCTAATTAAGGAAGGGGAATTTTTTACATTTCTTGGTCCTAGTGGCTGTGGAAAGACAACAACGTTACGAATGATAGCTGGGTTCTATTATCCAACGAAAGGAAAAGTAACATTTAATGATAAAGATATGACTACTGTCCCCCCTGAAAAAAGAAATACAGGCATGGTTTTTCAAAACTATGCCTTGTTTCCCCATATGACAGTTTTTGAGAATGTTGCCTTTGGATTAAAGGTCAGAAAAATAACTAAATCTCAGACTAAAAAGCGTGTGGAGGACATACTCAAAAAAGTTAGACTTGATCAGTATATGGATCGGCAAGTAAGTCAACTGAGTGGGGGACAGCAGCAGCGTGTTGCATTGGCACGAGCTTTAGTCATCGAACCTGACATTCTTTTACTGGATGAACCATTAAGTAATCTAGATGCTAGATTACGAGATGAAATGAGAAATGAAATCCTACGTCTGCAAAGGGATTATGGCATAACAACAATCTATGTTACCCATGATCAGGCAGAAGCATTAACGATGAGTGATAGAATTGCAGTTTTTAACATGGGAAAATGTCAACAAGTAGGAACCCCTACAGAGATTTATAATCAGCCAGTTAATGATTTTGTAGCGGAGTTTATTGGTGAAACGAATTTAATACCTATAGCTTTTAAAGAGGAAAAAAATAATGAGAAAATTTATCACTGTGAACAATTGGATGCAGACATTCAAGTTCAGGCAACAGAGGTAAACATAGCCGAATACAACCGTAATGATCAGCTTTTAATGTCGATTCGTCCCGAATCCGTACAGATAGATAAAGCGTCACTAACAGGGGAAAACGTATTTAAAGGTGAAGTAATACTTGTACAATTTACAGGTGCCTCTGTACACACTTATATTAAGCTAAGTAGCGATGCAATTATTCGGGCAACGGATTTAAATGAAGGTCCAAGTACATATCTAACCAATGGATCAAAGGTAAATGTAAAGCTTCCCGCCGATCAAATAAGAGTGATCCCAAAGGCTAGGATGTGATGAAATGCTAAACGCTGAAAAAAGGAAAACATTACTTTTATTAATACCGGTTATTTTAGTTTTAATTGGGTATGTCCTCTATCCTTCAATTGAGACACTACTTGAAAGTTTTAAGAAAAATGGTGTTTTCTCATTAGAAAACTATTCGGATTTTTTTGGAGAAAAATCTGCTGCAAATTTTGAAGCATTATGGAATTCTGTCTACATTTCACTTTTATCTGTACTTTTAAGTGCATTAATAGGAATCCCCTTGGCTTATATATTTAATAGGTATGATTTTCCTGGACGCCAATTTTTCTCTAATATTGCAATAATGCCAATAGTACTTCCTTCTCTTGTTGGGGTAATGGCATTTATGTATTTATATGGAGAAGCAGGACTTGTTCCAAATGCTATTAAAGATGTACTAAATCTATCAGAGGTTCCATTTAGCATTGGCGGAATAACTGGAATCTTGATCGTACACGCTTATACGATGTATCCATACTTTTATATGACGACATCGTCAGCGTTAAACAATATCGATCCTTCTTTGGAGGAAGCCGCGTATAATCTTGGTTCAAATAAGTTTAAAGTTTTTTGGAAAGTTACATTTCCATTGTTAACACCAGGTTTAGTAGCAGCTTCATTATTGGTATTTATGGTTTCAATGGCGTCATTCAGTGCCCCATTTCTTCTGGCAGGCGGCTTTCGAGTTCTAAGCTTGCAAATATACTTTTCTAAAATCAATGGGGACCTCGAAATGGCTGCTACTCAATCGGTTATTTTGTCAGTTGTCTCCATATCATTCTTGCTATTTATGCGCTGGTATCAAGATAGGAAAGACTATCGAATGGCTAGTAAAGGGATAGGAGCTCACCGAAGTGAAGTAAGTAACCATATATTAAAATGGTGCATGGTAAGTTTAGGGATTCTGGCAATGATCGTTTTACTGTTGCCACATGCTACTTTACTTATTTTATCGCTCGTGCCAGAGGGAGCTTGGACATGGCAAACGTACCCAACAGCATTCAGTTTAGAAAATTTCATCCTGTTATTTGATGATCCAAATATATGGGATCCAGTTAGAAACAGTATGGTGATGTCTCTTTTGGCATGCTTAGGTGTATTCGTATTTGGAATCATAACTTCATATGCATTGGTTAAACGTAAATTTATTGGAAAGAATCTTTTGGATATATTAGTTATGATTCCATGGGCATTACCCGCTACAGTTGTGGGGATGAATTTAATTCTTGCATTTAACGAACCTTCAGCTTTTTCATTTGGAAAAATTTTAGTTGGCACGTTTTGGATCTTACCATTAGCTTATTTTGTACGATTTATTCCATTGGTTGTTCGATCAACAACTGCTGTTTTAGAACAAATGGATGACTCTATAGAAGAAGCTGCTCAAAATCTTGGAGCCAAATGGTTCTATACATTTAGACGTGTTGTCATACCTATTATTATGCCAGGCGTACTTAGTGGTACATTGTTGGCTTTTGTACAGGCAGTTGGAGAATTTCCTACTTCAGTCCTGTTATATACACTAGATAATCGACCAATTTCAATAGAAATTATGAATCAATTAAGGATGTTCAATATAGGACAGGCATCTGCCTACGGAATGATTCAGGTTGGACTAATTGCAATCGTGATGTTTATTTCATATAAATTTCTCGGTGTGAAAACAGAGAATACATTGTAAATTTACTGAAATATAGAGGTGTATGAATATGGATTTTGTAAAGCAATTTGAAATGGATGAAGGTGTTGGCTTCCCCGGAAAAACATATATAACAGAATTACTAAAGCCTGTTTTTGATGACCAAAAAAAATATTTATTTCATGCTATGTTTATGATCCATAAAGCTCACACAATTATGCTAAAAGAACAGGGGATCATTAGCGAAAATGACGCTGATCGTATACTAGATGGAATAGCAAAAGTGGAGTCGATCAATAAGGATGAAATAGAATATTCGATTCTTTACGAAGATTTATTTTTTCTAGTTGAATCAAAAATTGGAGAGATAATTGGAGAGGAATTGGCTGGTAAAATGCATATCGCAAAAAGTAGAAACGATATGGGAGAGGCGATGTATCGTATTGTCATTAGAGATTATATTAATCAGTCAATCGAGGCAGCAAAAAAATTAGCGGAAGCATTATTATATCAAGCAGAGTTACATGTAAATTCAATTATGCCTGCACACACACATACGCAACCTGCCCAGCCCACTACTTTTGGGCATTATTTACTGGCGATATACGATAATCTTCAAAGAGATATTAAAAGATTAGAACAAGCATATCGAACAGTTAATCAGTCTCCGATGGGAGCAGCGGCTATAACGACCACTGGTTTTCCAATTAATCGAGAACGGGTGATGGAGCTTCTGCACTTTGATGGATTAATTGAGAACTCTTATGATGCCATTGGTACAGGCGATTATTTAATGGAGTCGGCACAAGCTTTAATTAGTCTAATGACGAATTGTGGTAGGTGGATTCAAGAGTTTTTAAGAATGGCATCTAAAGAGGTAGGATTGCTAAAAGTGTCAGATGCATATGTGCAGATAAGCAGTATTATGCCTCAAAAAAGAAATCCAGTTTCGTTGGAACATTCACGTGCAATTGCTAGTAGTGCGGCTGGAGAGGGGATGACTGTTATTCATATGATTCACAATACGCCTTATGGAGATATTAATGATACGGAGGATGATTTGCAACCTCATCTATATCTAGGCTATCAAAAAGCTTTACGAGTTCTTAAATTAATGCGAGCGGTTATCGTAACAATGGATTTTGACCAAGAAAAGGCGATTCAACAGGCTAAGAATCATATGATCACTATAACAGAATTAGCCGATGTATTAGCTCGTGACTATCAAATTCCTTTTCGGAGAGCGCATCAGAAAGCGAGTAAGATAGCAAAAAAAGCGTTGAACCTTGATAAAGAATTGTACGAAATCCCCGTCGATCAAGTGAATGATTGGCTTGAAGATGTAACACTTACTAACGAGGCTTGGGACATGATTGTTGATCCTATTTGTTTTGTGGAAAGAAGGAGCATTACAGGGGGACCAAGTCCGAATGTGGTTACAGAAATGATCGCTAGAAGGAAAAATAAAAGCGGATAAGCGAAGAAGAAAATGAGGAAGAAAAAAACGAACAATTGAAAATGATGATTCGTGTGACGAAGCTGCTCTGGATGTATACTCCCTTTCCGTGGACGGGCTGGTGAGCCTCATGGTGCTTACCCACAATAGGGGCTCACTGATGCCTTTTCACCAAAGCTTCGGAAAAGCCCTATTCTTTTTCATAGTCTGGGAAATAAAGGGAATAGTACGAGAATACGTGTTTTATTTAATGTATTCAACCACAGACGGTGCTGGTTCTTTTTCAGTGTAAGCTATCCAGTATTTTATCTCTCTCGTGTAACTTTCTGTTTGTTGATGGTAATAGGTTACTGATTTAACTGGCACATCAAACACATTTACTTGCTTCACCTCAGGATCATCAGGTTTTATAAGATATACATATCTCGAATCTTCATATTGCAAAATGGTAGCGTCACCAGATCCAGCAATCCACTTTAACGTACCATTATTATTTTTTATTATAGCTAAATCCAATCCTCCATTGAAATTGACAGTAACACTGTAAATATAATCATCAATTATATCAAGGTCAATTATTTCTTCATATTTAAATTCATTTTCATCCATTAAATTCTCTAGTTGTTCTTGAAAGGAGGAGTTTTCTTGGCTTTTGTTCTTCTTCGCTGTTTCTGCCTCCTCTTGTTCATTAGAACACCCCACTAAAAACATGAACAGACATAAAATAAAGAATAATTTTCTCAATTTAAATCGCCTCCTGTATTTAATAACGTATAAAAAAAGAAAACGTTTCAGTAATAATTTTTAGTAAGATTATACATACTTTAAAACTGATGAAGGCGTCTAATTTGATTTTTATCCCGCATATAACTGGCAGTAAGCCCCACTTCAAGCAATAAGGTGAAGGCCAATATGGAAAAGAGTGGGGTCGACTGCCAGTAAATGTCCGATTGGTTCACCTAACAATCAGTGGGTTGATAAACCCTCCCCACTGATTGAAGTTTCACTTGATATTCTTACTTCTGCAGGTTTTTCTATAAATATTAAATCTCATTCATTTTCTGTTCATTCCTTTTTGATTATTTTCGTCATCAATATGTTTGGATGCACATGGAGAAAGTCGTAGAAGCTGGAAAACCTCGAAAAAAACCAATTTCTAATAGTAACTGTGATATGGAATGGCAACAAGAACTATGTAAAAGGTTGATTTAATGGAACAAGAATTTAATTCAATATATTTTTAGTTTTTCCTTCAAATGTAATGAATTACTTAAAAGTATAAAAAAAACGATTCCTGATAATCTCAAGAATCGCATTATATCCATATTTATATCTGATGCTGGTGAGAGGATTCGAACCTCCGACCCCTTCATTACGAGTGAAGTGCACTACCAGCTGTGCTACACCAGCAAATTCATAATGAATATGATACTACCATTTCTATTTTTCTTCAAGTCTCTTGCTTATCCTATGTTTTTTCCTTTAACCAGAAAAAACTTTACTGGACTTACCTATCGATAAGAACTATAAAACATGTAAAGGAATAGAGTGATGTTTACGATTAATAATCTGATTAATGATTTTTAACTATGAGAAAAACATATTCAATTATAGGGAGAAATTTTTAATGGGGCTGGGACAAAACACAACTTCTTTACTCAAAATACGAATAATCTTTTCATCTCATATGACTAGCAGTAATACCCCCACTTCAAGCAATAAGTGAAACCAATATGGATAAGTATCGGATCGACTGCCAGTAAAAGTCCGATTGGTTCCAAGGCCTTTGGGTCATACCCTTGTGGTACTAACCATCCGCGGAGATAACAAAACTCCCACGGATTGGGTGTTCCCACTGGATAAGGAAGGCTCCGGTAGCGATACATCGCAAGCAGAAAAAGCGTTCTTCATTTTCAAGGAGAGTCTCGCATATTTCAGGTACTAGATGAATGTATTTTGATCAAAAAACGAACAATAATTAATTCGATTGTTCGCTTTTGTTGTTTCTTCATTACTTTTATTCCAATTCCTTCATGTAAATTAGTTCTTTTGGTAACTTAAATGCTCATTTCGTATATCGGCAGCAGCCTCAACCATTATTTTTAAGGCTCCAATGGTCTCTTCCTCATTTCTTGTTTTTAATCCACAGTCGGGATTTATCCAGAATTGCTTTGGAGGAATGGTCTGTAATGCACGATTAATATTCTGTATAATCTCCGACTTTGCAGGTATTCGGGGACTATGTATATCATATACACCGAGTCCAATTTCTTTTTCGTACGTATTCTCTTCAAACGTAGTTACCATCTCCCCATGACTTCTTGATGTTTCAATAGAAATGACATCTGCATCTAATGCATCAATGGTTTCATAGATATCATGGAATTCTGAATAGCACATATGCGTATGAATTTGTGTGCTATCTTTCACAGCTGAAGTTGCTAAGCCGAAAGCATAAACTGCTGCTTCTAAATAATCTTCCCATTTCCTTTCATCTAACGGTAACCCTTCACGTAAGGCAGGCTCATCTACTTGAATAATTTGAATACCATTTTCTTCAAGTGCTTCAAGCTCTTTTCGCAGTGCCAGAGCTATCTGGTTTTGTATCGTAAAACGTGGAGCGTCATCATGGACAAAGGACCAATTTAAAATAGTGACAGGTCCAGTTAGCATTCCTTTCACTGGCTTTTCTGTTAACGATTGTGCATATACACTTTCCTTAACTGTCATTGCCTTATTAAAGGATACATCACCAAAAATCAAAGGTGGTTTTACACAACGGGAACCGTACGATTGCACCCAACCAAATGCTGTGACCTCAAAACCATTTAGTTTTTCACCAAAGTATTCAACCATGTCAGTTCGTTCAAACTCGCCATGAACTAGAACGTCAAGCTCAAGCTCCTCTTGAATAGTAATCCATTTATCGATGTTATCTTTTATAAATTGCTCGTATTTTTCATTAGATATTTCCCCTTTGCGCCACTTTGTTCTTGTTTTTCTTACTACTGGGGTTTGTGGTAAGCTCCCAATTGTCGTCGTTGGTAATAATGGAAGTTTTAATTCGTGTTGCTGCTTTTTAATCCTCTGATTGAACGGTAATGGCCGCTTTGCATCGGAAGTATCTAGGCTCTGAAGCTCTTTTCTAACTTGGTCATTTGTTCGCAATGCTGAACTATTAAAGCGCGCAAGCTGTTCTTGGTTCGTTTTTATTTTAGTGGCAATACTATGCTCTCCATCGTTGCAGCCCTTTGTAAGTGTAGTAATGTCTTCAAGCTTTTCGTCAGCAAAGGATAAGCCAGCTTTTATATCTGGATTTAAATCCACTTCTAGCTTTTTCGTTACCGGTACATGTAATAAGGAAGAGGAAGGCTGTAAAATAATATCTTGAATAGTCGTAATTGATTTTATTTCTTCAATAATAGAAAGCTTATCTGCTATGTTTTCTTGCCAAACGTTTCGACCATTAATAATACCAGCAGCTAATACTTTATCTTTAGGAAAACCAAACTGCTTAATTAGTTGTAAGCTATCACCATGAACAAAGTCAAGACCGATTGCTGCAACAGGGAATTCAATAATAGATTCATAATTGATCACATGTTCAAAGTATGTCTGTAAAATGAGTTTTAGTTTTGGTGCTGCTTCGCAGAATTGCGTATAGACTTTTTTTGCTTTTTGAATCACTGCATCATCTAATTTGGTTCCAAAGATAGGCTCGTCTATCTGGACCCATGTAGCTCCTGCTGATTCTAATTCCTCCAATATTTGCAGATACAATGGAACAAACACATCCAGTAATTCATCGAATTCTTCCTCTTTATACCCCTTTGCTAAGCTTAAATATGTGATTGGGCCTAAGATTACAGGTTTACCGTCGATACCTAATTCTTCTTTTGCTTCCTTATAAAAAGCAAGTGGACGATTTTCTGTTAGTATAGGCTGTGCATGTTCCAATTCGGGAACAATATAATGATAGTTCGTATTAAACCACTTGGTGATTTCTGAAGCAACAGCATCTTTAGTTCCACGGGCAATAGCAAAATAGGTTTCTAAATCAACCTTTCCACCATTGTAAGAAAAACGTTCTGGAATAACACCGAACATTGCTGATGTGTCAAGCACATGATCATAGAAAGAGAAGTCACCAACTGGTATTAGATCAATGCCAAGCTCCTGTTGCTTTTTCAAATTTTTTAACCTGATTTTATCTGTTTCTTTAATTAATTGTTCTTTTGTAATTTCTTCCTTCCAAAAGCTTTCCAGCGCTCGTTTCCATTCTCTTTTTTCTCCAATTCTTGGGTAACCTAAGTTAGAGCTAATTGCAGTAAATGTCATTCTTTTTCCTCCTGTAATTTGTATTTTGGTTATATTCGTTTCATCATTGATGAATGGTTTATCTCTAAAGATTTATGGATATAGTTTACTAATTGTATACTGATGTCATAACGCATAAATGGGGTTACTAAATAGATGCCTTGGAAATGTGTTAGCGCAGTATCAAGCAATTCCTTTGCAATCTCAATTCCTTGCTTGATGGACTGTTGCTTATCTACTGCTACGTTTTTCATTCGTTGCCGAATAATTTCTGGCATTTTAATTCCTGGTACTTCATTGTGCAGGAATTCTGCATTTTTGGTTGATGTCAATGGCATAATGCCTACATATATTGGCTTATCTATATGCTGTGTTTCTTCGGCAAGCTCGATAATTTTTTCTTTACTGTATATTGGTTGTGTTAGAAAGTAATCAGCACCTCGATCTATTTTTCTTTCCATTCTCTTAACAGCTTTATCTAGTCTTGCAACATTGGGATTAAAGGCCGCACCAACTTGAAACTTAGTAGGTTGTCTAAGTGATTTACCAGAGAATGACAAACCTTGATTAAATTGTTTTATGAGTTTAATTAAGTCAAGTGATGTTAGGTCGAAAACCGATGTTGCCCCAGGGAAATCTCCTATTTTAGTAGGGTCTCCAGTAATGGCTAGGATTTCATTGATCTCAAGTGCATGTAATCCCATTAGATGTGATTGCAATCCGATTAAATTGCGATCTCTACAAGTTAAATGCACGAGTGGTTTGATACCAATTTCCTGTTTGATTTTTGCAGCGATTGCTATATTGCTGATTCTAGGTGTTGCCAATGAATTGTCAGCAAGTGTAATTGCATCAATACCTGCTTTATCTAAAGCTCTAATCCCTTCCAAATACTCCTCCGTATCTAAGTGTTTCGGTGCGTCGAATTCAACGATAATAGAATGTCTTTGCTTTACCATATCTATTAAGCGGGGCTCTTTATCTATTGGACTATTACGAATTTCAATCGGTTCTGCTTTAGGAATTACTTCTTTTTCCTGTAACGGCTCTAAATCTTTAACGCCCTCTGCAATTGCTTGAATATGGGCGGGAGTTGTTCCACAACATCCTCCAAGAAGCCTTACCCCTTCATTACGAAAATCTTTGGCACAGCTTTTAAAATAATCTGGCTCATTTTCATAGATAAGTTTTCCGTCACGATATGCAGGAAGACTAGCATTTGGATAAGCTGCAAGAAATGACCTTTCTAGTAAAGGGACCTCCTTTAAAGAATCAAGCATATGAAATGGACCTAAGCGGCAATTAATTCCGACAATATCTGCTCCTGTGTTTTGTAACCGTTGTAATGCCTCTGGTAAAGGGATGCCGTTTTGTAGTATACCTGCCTCATGCATGGATACATTCGCTATAATTGGTAGCGCTGTCTCTTCTCTAGCTATTTCAAGTACAGTTGTCAACTCTTCTAGATCGTAGTAGGTTTCTAAGATTAGACCGTCTACCCCCTCCAATAGTAAACAATATAACTGTTCTCTAAAGCTTCTCTTAATTTCATCATTCGTGGCTTGAAGTGTTTGTGTACCATGTATACCACCAATCGTTCCAAGCACAAATACATCCTCACTAGCCGTTTGCTTTGCTATTTTTATAGCGGCTGTATTGATTTTTTTTACTTGATCCTCTAATCCATATCTGGCGAGCTTAATATAATTGGCACCATACGTATTTGTTTGAATTAAATCAGCACCAGCATGAATATATGCTTGGTGAATTTGTGCAATTTGTTCTTCTAATGTAAGATTTAATTCTTCAAAGCAGTGATCCACTCCATAGGAATAAAGTAAAGACCCCATTGCACCATCACCAATAAGGATTCTTCTATCTAATTCAGTTAATAAATCCATCTCTCATCACACTCCTTTCCAATTTTTATTTAAAAAAAGACACCCTACTAATACGAAGAATATATTCTTCTTCAAGTGGGTGCCTTTAGTCGTCTAATCAGCATAAGCGAAAGTTATTTAAGTAGCTTTACTTCGACTTTGCAAATATGGCCATTGGTGTTCCAATAAGCGCAACATACGAACAAAGTGGAGTAATAATGAAAGAAGTGAAAGAATTATTTTCCTATCACTTTCTCTTTACTTTTGGTTTTAATGGATAGCGTTTTTTCTCCGTTGTGTCAATTTGTGTAACCTCTCCTTCATGAACCGTAATTACTAATGATCCAAACTCGACCCTTTGAATTGCTGAAATAATATCGTTTATTTTCGTATCATCGATCTGTGCCATCTGATCCCTCCTTTTAAATCACCAAAATAGTTAGAGAAAAAAATAAAAACCTCTTTTCAGATTGAAAGAGGTTTGATTGGCTTATACATTACAGTTCCCATCTTTCAAACAACTTTCGTTTGCTGGATTTAGCACCGTATTACTCTTTTTGAATGAGTATGGTTGCCGCAGGATCAATGGACCAGTTTCCTCCCCTGACTCTCGATAGGTAAATTATGAAGTTTTGATTGTACTCATTATCTTAGAAAGTAAATAGACTGTCAAGAGAAAATTTTAAAAAATTATTACATTTCAAAAATACGATAGCTAAGTGGCTGTATTATTAATGGATCGGTTTTAGAATCCAATGCTTTCCTGATCATTCCTTGTTTTGATAGGAACCATTCACTAATAGATTTAGTCTCGTCCATGATAGAATGGATGCTAAGCTTTGTTTTCATTTTTCCTGCGTGTAAAATAAAAACTAGGCGCCTATTTATATTCCTTTTTTCATAGCAAATAAGATTTGCTTCATTATCATCATAAATAAATCTGAAATTACCATAATTGCCAAAAAGGGGATCTGTTTTTCGCAATGTGATGAGTGTTTGAATGAATTGAAATAGTTCAAGATTTTGCCTGTTGGTGTTCCATTCCATACATGAGCGACATCCAGGATCTTCACCACCTTGCATGCCAATTTCATCACCGTAATAAATGCAGGGTGTTCCCGCAAATGATAGTTGAAATAAATACATTAATTTTACTTTTTCTACATTACCATTTGCTAATGTTAACACGCGAGGCGTGTCATGACTATCCAAGAGATTAAAGGCTACTTCATTAATATTTCGTGGGTACATATGCAGTAATGTTGAAATTGACGCTGTAAAGTCAGATGCTTTTATTTCATTTTTGCTAAAAAAATCAATGACACTGTTTGTAAATGGATAATTCATAACTGCATCAAATTGGTCTCCATGTAGCCAAGGCATTGAATCATGCCAAATCTCACCTAAAATATAGGCATCTGGTTTGGCCTCTTTAACTGTACGACGGAAGTCTCTCCAGAAAGAATGGTCAATTTCATTAGCAACGTCTAAGCGCCAGCCATCAATGTCGAATTCCTTAATCCAATAACGAGCCACTTGTAATAAATAATTTCGTACTGCAGCGTTTTCTGTATTTAATTTGGGCATTGTCGATACAAAAGCAAACGTATCGTAATTTGGTACTGGTTCCGTACGGATAGGAAAATCTTTTATATGAAACCAATCCGTATAACTTGATTGCTCCTGTTTTTCTAGTACATCCTGGAACGGAGGAAAGTAAAATCCACTATGATTAAAGACAGCATCGAGCATTATTTTTATTCCACGCTGATGACATTTTTTAACCAATTCACGAAACAGCTTCTTGTCTCCAAATTGTGGATCAATTTCCATGTAATCTATCGTATCGTACTTATGATTTGAGTGCGCTTTAAAAATCGGTGTCAAGTATATTCCATTAATTCCTAATGCTTCTAAATAGTCAAGGTGGTTAATTATTCCTTGGAAATCTCCTCCAAAAAAATTAGTGGGGCTAGGGCAGGTTGAATTCCAAGGTAAACTTCCCTTAGGATTTAATTTCTCATTATCATTTGCAAAACGTTCAGGGAATATCTGGTACCATATTGTTTTCTTAACCCAGTCAGGTGGGTTGAAAACATCTGTTTTGTTCAAGTATGGAAAACAAAAATAATGAGCTATGTCTTTAGGAAGATGTGTAAAAAATCCTCCCTCACTGTAAATATAGGATTCTTCATCGTCAGAACAAATGAAAGCATAACGCATTCTTCGGAATGTAGGTTTTACTTGTGTAAACCAAAAATCATGGAAATGAGTAGAGCCTGATTTTTCCATCGGTTTTATGGTTGTCTGCCATTGACCATCTATCCAATCATAAGGATCACCATGGATAAGATCAATGGATTGTATATCACTCTTTTTTGTTTGCAAGAAAATATGTAATGTATCACAGTCATATGCATAGGCGAAATTATTTTTTGGTCGGTGATAGATAGCTTCTTTGTGCATTTTTCTCCTCCTTTGTACAATCGTTTGCGCTATTTTAAAAATAAGACGAAAATTTAAGGAATGTTTATCCCATATATAACTGACGATAAGACCACACTTCAACCAATAAAATGAAAACAATATAGGGAAGCGGGGGATAAACAAAACCCCAACAGGTTGAAGATTCACTTTATCGATTATCTTAACATTATTTATTTAATAATGTAAGCGCTATATTATTAGAAGAGTAAATAATATGAAGTTTCTAAATTTCAGTTGTGTTTTTAAAGAGAATCTGTATAATTAATATACAAAGATTGCGCAAACGTTTTCATTAAAAATGCAATCTTTCAAATTAATAAATTTAGGAGGAGTACAGGGTGAAAAAAAGCTTCATTTATTTATTTGTATTGGTAGTAGTGGCTGGGATTCTAGTCGCTTGTGGACCAGATCAACCAAAGGAAGACTCTAGCAACGATGGGAAAGCCGCAGAGAATGAAATGCCGGAAAAACCAGATTCTCTGAAACTTTGGGTGAATGCAGAGGAAAAACAACAAGAAGCAGTTAAGCAAATCACGAAAAATTATACGGAAGAAACAGGTATTAAAGTAGACATGGTTCCAGTGGATATGTTGGAGCAGGTTGAAAAACTGGACGTGGAAGGACCTGCTGGGAACGGCCCTGATATCATTTTTCAACCACATGATAGAATTGGTGATTTAGTACTTAGGGGATTAGTAGAACCAGTCAATTTCGGAAATAAAGAAAGGGATTACACAGATACCGCATTACAAGCTGTACAGTATGAAGATAACTATTGGGGATATCCTGCCGTCATTGAGACGTATGCAATGTTCTATAATAAATCGTTAGTAGAACAGACACCGGAAACAATGCAAGATATTATGTCAATTGCGGAGAGAGATACAGATACAAGTAGTGATGAATTTGGATTCTTAATGGAAGCAGCTAACTTCTATTTTGTTTATCCTTTCTTTTCTGGAAATGGAGCATATGTTTTTAGGAATGAAGCTGGTAACTATGATATTTCAGATATTGGATTAGCTAATGAAGGATCTGTAAAAGGAGGGGAACTTGTACAAAAATGGTTTGATAATAACTATATTCCTCAAGATCTGACTCCAGATATTATGAATGGTTTATTCCAAGAAGGAAAAGTTTCAACTGTTATCAATGGACCTTGGATGGTACGAGAATACTCGGAAGCTTTAGGTGATGACCTGGGTGCAGCTCCATTACCTGTTTTAGAGAATGGAGAAAATCCGAAGTCATTTGTAGGAGTTAAATCCTATATGTTGTCTTATTATTCCGAGAATAAGGAGTGGGCAGAGCACTTAATGGCTTATATTACCAACTATGAAAATTCGATGATTTATTACGATGTTGCTGGAGAGATTCCTGCTCGTGATGATGCGATGGAAGATCCAGTAATTGCGGATGATTCGATCTTTTCAGCATTTGCGGAACAAACGCAGTATGGTGAACCTATGCCAAGTGTTCCTGCTATGCAGCAAGTTTGGGACCCAATTAATGATGCATTAAATTTTATCTCTAAAGGGGAACCAGTGAAAGATGTCTTGGATGAAGCCGTTGAAACGATTCAGGGGCAGATAGACGCATCTGGAGCAAATTAGGCACAAGACGCTGGGACATAACAAAAATGGACTAAAAACGAACAATAAAGGGAAAATTTAATCAGTAAGGGTTTTGTGTATCCCCCACTGATGGTTAGTACCACAAGGGTACGACCTAAAGGCCCTAGAACCAATCGGACATTTACTGGCAGTTGATTTCCCACTTAATCCATATTGGTTTCACATTATTGCTTGAAGTGAGGGACTTACTGCCAGTTATATGCGGGATAAACCACGCCAGCTTCTGAAACATACGTAGACTTCCACGGTAAGAAAGGCATCACAATGTATTAGCTTGAGAAGTCTCATCAGTTGTCCGCACAAAGCGAAGTGTTTTCGAAGAGCTTCGTTGTACGAACCATCATTTTTTTTATTGGGTCAAAACACTTTTGTCCCAGCCTCAAGATTTTTAGAGTTACCAAGTGATTTGTGAAATATAGGAGGAGACTGGAATGGCAACAAATGATAGTAGTAGCGGTACCTGGATAAAAAAACCTCGTAATATTGCTACGATTTTATCCATTATTCCAGGATTAGGGCAATTATATAATCGTCGTTTTCTGAAAAGTATTATCTTTTTGATTGTGACGGTATCATTCTTGGTTACAACATGGCATTATATTGATATTGGAATATGGGGATTATTCACTTTGGGAACAATTCCTCGAGATCATCATTCTATTCAACTACTAATACAAGGGTTAATTTCACTAATTATTTTAGGATTTGGAATTGCTATCTATGCTTTCAATTTGAAAGATGCTAGATCAGATGCAATAGCTAGGGAGAATAATAGACCAAATCCGACTTTAATTCAAGGCGTAGCAGACTTTTATAACAATGGCTTCCCATACTTTATGATTCTTCCTGGTTTACTATTGCTTTTATTTATCGTGGTAGTACCGTTATTGTTTATGTTGGCATTAGCATTTACTGATTATAATCAATACAATGCTCCACCACGACACTTATTAAGCTGGATTGGCTTTGATAATTTTGTGGATTTAGCTAATGTAGGTATTTGGAAAGATACATTCTTAAGTGTATTCACTTGGACAGTAGTTTGGACAGTAGTGGCTACAACTTTCCAAATTATTTTAGGATTGTTTTTAGCATTACTCGTTAATGACAAGCGAATTAAATATAAGCGAACGATTCGAACGATTTTAATTCTACCGTGGGCAGTACCAGCATTTGTATCGATTCTAATTTTTTCTGCCTTATTTAACCCGACTTTTGGTGCCATTAATCGAGATATCTTAAGTCAATTTGAAATCATGATTCCTTGGCTTTCGGATCCATTCTGGGCAAAGATAGCATTAATTATGATTCAAACCTGGCTTGGTTTTCCGTTTGTATTTGCTTTATTTACAGGAGTGCTTCAAAGCGTGCCTCAAGACATGTATGAAGCGGCTGACGTAGATGGCGGAACTCGGTGGCAAAAGTTTCGTCACATTACATTGCCTCATGTACTATTCGCAACAGCACCGTTATTAATCATGCAATATGCAGGAAACTTTAATAACTTTAACATTATTTATTTATTCAATGAAGGGAATCCAGCTGTTCGTGGTCAAAATGCAGGAGGGACGGATATACTGATTTCTTGGGTCTATAAACTTACATTTGAAACAAATAATTACAATATGGCTGCTGCAATTACAATTATAATGGGAATCATTATTTCTGCATTTGCGTTTTTCCAGTTTAGAAAAACGGCATCCTTTAAAGAGGAGGGACGTTATTAATGGCTATGTCACCAAAGAAAAAATCGAAAGTAGAGGTAGCACTCATTTATGTATTTTTTCTTATGATGTTCGTAATTATTGGTTATCCTTTATTTTGGGCATTAATGATGAGTCTCAACCCAGGCTCAAATATGTTGGTCACGGATTTATTTCCTAAATCTCCAACATTAGAACATTATAAATGGTTATTTACTGACCCGAATAGTGACTATATCATTTGGTATAAAAACAGTCTATATGTCGCGATAGTTAATGCGGTCGGTTCGGTCATTATTACTTCGTTAATAGCATATGTATTTTCACGATATACATTTTTGGGAAGAAAATATGGGTTATATATGTTTTTGCTTTTACAAATGTTTCCTGCATTAATGGGGATGGTAGCACTTTATATTTTGTTAAACACAATTGGTTTGACCGATTCGTTATATGGGCTTATGTTAATATATCTTGGAGGACAAATACCATTTAATGCGTGGTTAGTAAAAGGTTATTTTGATACGATTCCTAAGGAGTTGGATGAAGCTGCAAAAATAGATGGAGCAGGACATTTAAGGATATTCTGGACAGTTATGTTGCCATTAGCTAAGCCGATTCTTGCAGTAGTAGCTTTGTTTAACTTTATGGCACCTTTTATGGACTTTTTATTGCCACGTATCGTATTAACTAGTCCAGAAAAGTATACATTAGCTTTAGGCTTATATAATTTTATTAATGATCAATTTTCCACTAATTTCACTCGTTTTGCTGCTGGTTCAATACTGATAGCTGTACCAATTGCATTCGTATTTTTACTTTTACAGCGATATTTAATTTCTGGACTAACCTCTGGGGCTACCAAAGGGTAGGTTAAAGAAATTTAATTTCATCCACAATATGTAATTAGTTTGTTATAATAAGTTAAATAAACTAGCTACGCTACTATTAATGCATTTTTAAAAGTAAACGGAGACAGAGGGTGTGTGAATACTGTGGTAACAATTAAAGATGTGGCTAAAGTAACAGGTGTATCACCTTCGACTGTTTCTAGGGTAATTGCTGATAATCCACGAATTAGTCCTGATACAAAAAAGAAGGTAAGAAAAGCGATGAAGGAATTAGGCTATCATCCTAATGTTAATGCTCGCAACTTGGTTGCTAAGTCTACGAAAGCAATAGGGGTAGTCATGCCTTCCTCTGCTGATAAAGCACTACAGAATCCTTTTTTTCCGGAAGTTCTTCGGGGAATTGGTTCAATCACTCATCAAATGCAATATTCAATGACACTTTCCAGCGGTGAAACAGAGGATGAAAATTTTGCTGAGGTAGAACGAATGGTGTATGGCAGTTATGTCGACGGGATCATATTGCTATATTCGCGTGTAAACGATCGAATTATGAGTTTTTTACGAGAAAAGCGCTTTCCCTTTGTAATTGTAGGAAAGCCACATGAGCATATTAATGAAATTACGCATGTAGATAATGATAATTTCACAGCGGGAAAAGAAATTACTGCACATCTCATAAATGAAGGACATGAGCGAATCGCATTTATCGGTGGATCGAGAGATTTATTTGTAACGAGAGATCGAGAAGCTGGATATGAGAATGCGTTACTAGAAGCAAACCTAGCTGTTCGAAAGGATTACTTAATCCATACGGAATTTCTTAAATCTGGTGGAAGAGAAGCCGTTGCTAAGTTATTATCACTTGAGGTACGACCGACTGGTATTGTCGTTAGTGATGATTTAATGAGTCTCGGTGTATTAAGTACTTTGGAAGAACTAGGGCTGCAGGTTCCAAGAGATATTTCATTAGTAAGCTTTAACAATGTATATTTATCGGAAATGACAAGCCCAGCGTTAACCACTGTCGATATTCAAATATATCAACTAGGTGCACAGTCTGCAAAAGCGCTAATCGAAAAAACGAAGTCAAAAGATGAACCAGAAAAAAGAATAATAATTCCTCATCAGATTATTTATAGAGATTCTGTAGGGAGTATATAGAAGAAAACATGCCTGAATCGAAATATACGTTTCTTTTCAAGCATGTTTCTATTTTCACGATTAATTATTAAATTGCGGTAAATAATGTTTATGTGCTGCTAATAATTCTTCCATTATTTGTTTAGCTTTTAGATCACTCGTAACCAATGGATTTATACAAAGCGCTAGCAATGCTTTTTGAGATGAGCCAGATATTGCAGCATCAATAGCAGCAAGCTCAAATGACTTTATTTGTTGAATAAGTCCATTTATTGAAGGAGGCAGTGCACCTACTGTTAGCGGAATCGGTCCATTCTTAGTAACGACACAATTGACTTCAACAACCGTATCATTAGGTAGATTGGAAATGGCTCCATTGTTTATAACGTTTAAGGTTTGAATATCCCCTTTGTCGTTATGAATGGAGGAAATAAGGTCGCATGCTACATTACTATAATAAGCACCGCCTCGTTGTTCAAGCTGTGGTGGCTTGATATTTAGGCTTGTATCTTTATATAGTTCGAATAATTGATTTTCCAACTCCTTTACCACCTCGGCTCTTGTTTTGCCTTGACGGTATTCCTCTAACTCTTTTTCTAGGATTTCTCCAGTTTTATAATAATATCTGTGATATGGGGACGGGATCATTCCTAGTCCTTTTAGAAATTCTTCTTCCCATGGTATTGGTGTAATATTTTTCATCGATAATTGATTTTCTGGATTAGCTAGTAATGCAATCACTTCTTGCAACCTCGATTTTCCATTCACATGTACGTCCATTCCGTATGACATATGATTTAGGCCAGCAAATGTAATGTGAATGTCGTCAACTGGTACATCTAACAGCTTGGCAATGGTTATTTTCATATTAATAGGTACATTACATACGCCAACAACTTTATGATGGCTACTATGTTTTAATTAGGAATATTATTTTATACTTCCCAAATAATTGAAACTGCTATGGTGTGATTTCTTTATCATAGTAAAATGGAACAAATCGAATGCTATCACCGTTCTTAATACAGTCTACAATGGGCAGGTACATCTCGTTAATCTCTCCAACAACATTTACTCGCTCATCTTTTGGATAATTTTCACGCATGATTTGTATTTCTCCAGAGTATCGTTTGTATTTCTCATTATCGATAGTGATTTTTCCTCTGAATCTTTCTGAACAGTGCTCTGATATGATTTTCTCTCCTTGACTCGCATAACCTCGCGATTCTTGCAATCGTATTAAACCGTGTGGTGAATCAATGCGAATGGTGTATACTTGATTATATAAGTAATCGTAATTATCCGTAAATGATACTGGAACAGAGATAATCTCATCTGATTGGTAGTCTTCAATTAGTTTTAACTGTTCTGATGAGATTTGTACATCACTTAAGAATACTTGATCAACCAAACTTTTTGTTATCAAATCAAGATAAGCTAAGTAAGGTGGCCAGCCGCGATGCTTCTCTAGAGTCGGTAAACCTTCATAAATTGGACCTCGTAATGCTTGATCACCTGGTATAAAAGCAATTATTTGGACAGATCCTTTTTGTTTGATAGCTTGATTCTTTGTTTCAAATAGCTTCTCATCTAATCCTGTTTCAGGTCGCGGATAAAAATTATGCATCGCATATAACAACTTCCCTTCTAGTGGCAATGGAACAGATACATCTAAGGTCGAGGCATTGAAAGCGATAGGAATCTTCTTTGCTAATTGTGTGATTTCTCTTTCATTAAAACCGTAATCCAAACGCAGTACAGAAATATGTAAATCTTTTACAAGTGAAAGTATATCTTTCTGCTCGAATATCGCTAATGTTTTCGGAGAAACATCAGCGATAATATTAAAGTCATTCTGATATAACCAATGGCACATTTCTTTTGTTTTGTTCACATAGTCATCGTCTACCTCTTCTGCAATATGTAAAGAAGTAAAAACAAGGGTATTTTTCCGGTTTATAGTCTTTAACATTGGCAATTGTTTTTCGAAGGTTGAGGTGTAAACAGAGAACCCAAGTGGATTATGCATTGGCTACATCCTCCTTTTTTATAAATAATAGTGTAATTATAAAGCCACAAATGTAAGAAATAAAAATACCGATTACGTAATGAATCATTTTATCTGCTTGCATTAATGGAATAGCTACGAGTCCTGACGGTCCCCAAGCATTCGCCATCACGTGTGTCATCATCACATATGCTCCACCAAAGCCAGCACCTAGGCCTGCTGTAATAAATGGTTTACCCAGTGGTAAAGTAACACCATAAATCAATGGTTCTCCAATACCTAGCAAACCAGCTGGTAAAGCACCTGCGATAATTTGTTTCATTCGGTGATTACCTACTTTTTTACAAATTAAATAGATCGCTATGGCAGCTCCTACTTCACCAGCACCTGCCATAGCGAGTACAGGAAATAAGGAAACTCCTCCTAGTGCTTCTAATTGAATCGCATAAATTGGAATTAATCCATGATGAAGACCTAATAGTACCATGGGTAAAAATACTGCGGCCAGAATATAGCCCGAGATAATATTAACTACTGTATTATCAGAACCAATGATCACACTTAATGCACTTACGAGCCAATCAGATAATACACCAGATACTGGCATTATAATGAATACGAATAAAGCTACGGCAATAAGAAGTGTTAAAACGGGTGTAGCAATCAGATCAAATACATCGGGTATTCGTTTACGTATCGCTTTTTCTATCTTTGCCAAAAGAAATACACCAAAAATAACACCTATGATACCGCCTTTTCCTGTTGTTAAAATAGAATTTAATGGCTCCTCTGCATCATAGAGGTTAAAAAGTTGAGAAAGTTCAACGATTGGTGCTGCTATTGATATGGCACCAATCATACCACCCAGTGCCTCGGTTGCACCAAATCGCTTTGCTGCATTTACACCAGTAAAAATTGCAAAATATCCTAAAAAGCCTGTTCCAATAAGCGAGAATAGCAATCGAATGGCTTCCCAAAAGTCATTTGTTAGTGTTCCTTCTCCTTGTAATGTACCAATTAAGCTACTAAATCCGTTAAAAATACCAGCTGCAATAATCGCAGGAATCATTGGAATGAAGATACCAGAGATTGTTTCAAGCGCAGACTTTAGTTTACTTTTTTTCTGTTTTTGCTTGATGGAAGCTTTATTGTCCTGCCAATTTTCGGTTACCTTTTGATGGTCATCAGTAGATACATCACTATCTTCTGACACTTTATATCGTTCCAATAGCAAATCCGCTAACTTTTTAGCTTTCCCTGGACCCACAATTATTTGGAGTGTTTCAGCTTGAACAACACCCATTACACCTTCCAATTCCTTTAAACTTTCTACTTCTACTTTATCTTCATCTTTCATTCGAATACGTAAACGGGTCATACAGTTGGTTGCTGCTTGGATGTTACCTTCTCCACCAATTCGTTTAACTATCTGATCAATTAATTTCTCATTTTGATTCGCCATAAGAACCCCTCTCTCATCTTTTATTGTATTGTCTTTCTTATATGTCCATTTGCTTTTTCAAGACTTGCTTTTGCAGTTGTTATATCACTCCCTAGTAAAATCATGGTAATGGCTAATTTTACATCTCCTTCTCCTTCTTTTAATTTGGCTTTTGCTGTCTCCATATCTACTTCCGTAGCAGCCATCACAATACGTAGAGCCCTTGTTTCAAGTTTTTGGTTGGTTGTTTGTAAATCTACCATTAAATTTTTATAGACTTTTCCAATTCCAACCATTGAGATAGTAGAAAGCATGTTTAAAATCAACTTTTGAGCAGTAGCAGCTTTCAACCTAGTAGAACCAGATAACACCTCTGGTCCAGTTGTTACTTCAATCGGAACTGTCGCAACCTTTCCAATTGGAGAATGTTGATTGCAAGCAATGGCGACGGTTTTTGCCCCAATCGAATTAGCATAGTTTAGTGCTCCAATCACATAAGGTGTTCGGCCGCTAGCCGCTAACCCTACTACAATGTCATTTTCTTTCAATTGAAGCTCTTTTAAATCCTGTTCTGCCAATGTCCTACTATCCTCGGCACCTTCAACTGCTTTTGTAAAAGCCTTTTCACCTCCAGCAATAAGTCCAATCACTTTTTCAGGGGGGGTACCAAATGTTGGTGGACATTCTGCTGCGTCAAGCACACCTAAACGTCCACTTGTTCCTGCACCGATATAAATTAATCTCCCATTACTTTCGAAAGACGAGATTATAGATTTTACCGCCTGCTCAATAGCTGGTAAGACAGGCTCGATTGCTTTGGCTACTTGTTGATCCTCTTGATTCATTACTTTCAGTGCTTCTATAACAGACATTTGATCCAAATTCATTGTCTTCGTATTTTGTTTTTCCGTTGTCATATTATTAAGGTTAATCATTGAGATTAGACCCCTTTCTTATCTGATTTTTTTCTAGAATAGCAATTGATTCTTCGTATTGAATATTCATATAACTCGTATATAAAATATCTACTAGATTCAACTGAGATATTCTAGAGGACATTGCTCCACTTCGAAACACATACTCATTTGCTGCAACAAAAAGATTATAATCAGATATTCCAGAAATGGTTGCGCTTCCATATTTTGTTATAGAAATAAGTTTGGCTTGATTTTCTTTAGCTGTTTTTGCGCATTGAATCATTTCCTCTGTTTCTCCTGAATATGAAATAACTATTCCGATGTCATTGTCTGTCATATTTTTTGCCATTAACAATTGTGTATGCCAGTCTTCTGCAACATAAACCATTTTATTAATTCGAGTAAATTTTAGTTGTGCATCCTTAGCAACAATAAGCGAAGCACCGATTCCAAACAACACA
This sequence comes from Virgibacillus salarius, assembly GCF_039521925.1. Taxonomy (NCBI): domain Bacteria; kingdom Bacillati; phylum Bacillota; class Bacilli; order Caryophanales; family Bacillaceae; genus Virgibacillus; species Virgibacillus salarius. Next base: position 43,339 of record NZ_BAAACY010000043.1, read on the forward strand.
ATCTTTTCGCAATCATGAATTGATTTCACACAATCTTCTATGACATTAATGTCAAGTAAACTTGACGTTTCTTCTAGTGATAAAATATTTTTATTGGTCACCTTATCAACCACTTCATTCACACTATCTACTTTGTTAACATCAGCAATCTGTTTATTCTTGTAACTGGTTCTAACAGCTTGCTCGTATAATAGTGACTTAGAAAATTCTTTATAACCTGAAAAACCATTCTTTTTACAGAGACGAATAATAGAAGAAGGTGATGAAAAAGTGTGCTCAGCTAATTGATAAATTGTCATTTTTGCTACTTCTTCTGGGTGATTTATCACAAATGAAATAATTCCTTGTTCTGTTGTACTTGCTTGCTCGTAATACTCCTTAAATCGAATTGTTGCGATTTTCACTCGATTGTTCCTCCTTACTATAGTTTGATCATAGTCATTGTAAAACTAAGTGTCAATAAAATATCTTTATAGTGAAACTTTATACCATATATTGAAATTATTTTATCTTTTATCGTCAATTATATGAAACTTTCTACTAATTTGTCTTAATTGCAGCACTGATTTGCGGTTTTGAAATTCGAAAATCAATTTATATGGAAAAATCTAACAAAACAAATATAGTTGGTAAAATTCGTGAAGAGGAACAATTTCTAATTGATTACCTTCAACCATGGGACAAATTTGGCTTTAAGGAAAACAGAAAATAGAATTAATAAATATAAAATTTGTAATGACAATTACATGAGTTAGCAATACGTGAATAGTAAAAATAAGTGCATAAAACTTGAATAAATTCTATAAAGTTAATATAGTACCACATTTGCTAGATAATAATTGGGGGAGAGGTTAAGAAGATGAATTTAGATGAAATGTCTATTAGTAAGATTATGACTTATATGAATCAAGAAGATAAAACAGTTCCTTATACTGTTGAAAAGGCATTTCCACAAATTGAACCAGTAATTACAAAAGTAGTAGAAACTATACAAAATGGTGGCAAGGTTGTTTATATGGGGTCTGGAACTAGCGGTAGATTAGGGGTACTTGATGCATCTGAATGTCCACCTACTTTTGGTGTAAGTCCAAATCTGTTTACAGGGTTAATTGCTGGTGGAGATACAGCGATTAGGAATGCGGTAGAGAATGCAGAAGATAGTCAAGAAAGTGGCGCAAAGGATGCCGGTCAAACATTGACAGAGGGTGACCTATTAATAGCAGTTGCAGCTAGTGGACAGACACCTTATGTCATTGGGGGAATAAAGCAAGCGAAAAAAATGGATGTTCCTACAGCTGGAGTGGTTTGTTCCGATAATTCTACAATTAGCCAATTGGTTGATTTTCCCATAGAATTAATCGTTGGAGAGGAGATAGTACAAGGTTCAACCCGTTTGAAAGCTGGTACTGCACAAAAATTAGTTTTAAATATGATTTCAACGATCTCCATGATAAAATCAGGAAAAGTTTATCAAAATTATATGGTTGATGTACAAGCATCTAATGAAAAATTAAGAAATCGAACAATATCTATCATCCAAGATATTGCAGATGTAGACGAAAAAACAGCATTAGTGAAGTGCAATAATAATTTAAAAGCAGCTACTCTAGTAAGTAAATTTCAAATTGAGCCAAATAAGGCTTTTGAAATTCTTGAAGCCGCGAGTAATAATTTAAGAAGAGCAATGGCTATATTAAATGAGCAATAAAGCGAGTGAGGTGGGACAGTTGGTTAATGTTATCGGTATAGATGGTGGCGGAACAAAAACACATGCTATTTTGGCCGATTCGCATGGTAATACAATTACTCAATATATTACTGGACCGTCTAATCCCAATGCAGTTTCACCCGAAGCATTGGAGCATACATTTAAATCTATTTTCGCTCATCTTAAAAGGGAATATCCAGAAGAGTTTAATAAGGTATCTGGGGTGTATGCTGGGATAGCTGGTGCCGGAAGCAAGAATTCCCAGCAGCAATTACATAAATTGATTTCTCTCTATATACCAAATAATTGTAGGCTACAAGTAGAAGTGGATGCATTAAATGCATTGTATTCTGGAACTTTCGGGAAACCAGGAATTGTTCATATTTCCGGAACTGGTTCAGTATCTTATGGAATAAATCATCAGCATAAGCAAGATCGAGTAGGTGGCTGGGGACATTTACTGGGAGATGAAGGTAGTGGCTATGATATTGGGAAAAATGGAATATCTGCCGCATTGAGGTTTTTTGATGGAAGAAGTCATGAAACAATTCTCTTGGAAATGATTTATGACTATTTTAATGCGAAACATGTTCGAGAGGTTATCGATCAAATCTATTTTTCTGCTGAATCAAAGAAAATAATTGCAAGTATGGCAAAACTTGTGTTTAATGCATATAAGGCAGGTGATATTCCTGCAAAAGAAATAATAGAAAATGCGGCAAAGGAGATAGTGCTAAGTATTCTAACGCTTCATGAGAAGCTTTTTCCTGATAATCGATATGTGAAAGCGGTTTTATGTGGTGGAATCTTTCAGGATGATGCTATATTACCACCGCTAGTGAAGGAAGGAATTATGAATGGTGAACATAATATAACTATTGTTCAACCAACTTTATTACCAGCTCAGGGTTCCTTGATAGGATGTTATTTGAGCCTTGGGAAAAATATAACTCCAACGATGATTACAAATATGCGAAATCTAAAGTAGGGGGCGATATTAGATGTCACAAATGAAGGGTGGATTGGTTATCTTAAATGATATGATAAACAGTTTGCCTCCATCAGAACAGAAAATAGCAAATTATATATTATTACATCCGGAAGATTCTATACTACTTACAGCTTTACAGTTAGGCGAGAAGAGTGAAACGAGTAGTGCTGCGGTAATTCGTCTATGCAAATCGCTTGGTTTTAATGGTTTTCAAGAATTAAAACTACGTGTTGCAGGAGATTTAAGAGTGAATGAATCAGAAGGCTATCGAGATATCGAGCCCAACGAGGAATACGCAAAGATCATAGAGAAAGTAAACACTAATACGATACAGACATTAAAGGACACGGTGGACATTTTAAATATGGATCAGATAAAAGAAGCCGTTCAATTATTAATTAGAGCAAGATCTATTTTATTTGTAGGATTTGGAGCATCATATATTGCAGCGAAGGATGCAGAACAGAAGTTTCTCAGAGTTAATAAGCAGGTGCATTCATTTTCTGATCTACACATGGCGGCTACTGCAATTGCTAATAAAGGATCGGAAGATGTTGTAATTGGTATTTCCTTCTCAGGTGATACCTTTGAGGTGACAAAATTACTAGAGATGGCCAATAATAATAATTGTAATACGATTAGCATTACAAAATATGGTAACTCATCAGTTGCTAGTATTGCCGATACAAACCTTTATATTTCTGCTGCAAAAGAAGCAACATTTAGAAGTGGTGCAACAGCTTCTAGAATTGCTCAGTTGCATTTAATTGATGTGCTGTTCATGTGCTATGCTTCTGAAGAATATGACAAAACGGTAGAAAGATTAGATTCAACAAGAGAAGCATTAAGCAGTTTTAAACAACAATTTGATACGAAGCGAAAGATAAAAATAAAACGAGATAAAGGATGAAAGAGGCTGAGACAATAGAATGAAGAAACAATCAAAAACGAACGATAAGGTGGTTACCCCCAAAAGTTAGAGTTTATACTATGCAGCTGATTGGCTGGATTGCGTTCGGTACTCAACTGGACTCAGCCCAGCCAATTTTTCCTTTACCCCCTTTTGTTTTAATTCCAGGCCTTCCTTACCTTGTTTGCGAAATTTTTTCATCCAGAGTTTAACAATGGACGAAGTGCTCAACTTAAATTGAACAGCAGTTTCTGTATAAGAAGCACCTGTCTCTAACATAAATTGTATCGCATCTAATTTAAATTGAACAGAATACTCCTTCTTTGTATTTCTTCGTTCTAGTCCCTCCATACCGTGACGTTCATAGTTTTTCACCCATTCATATATTGGTGTAAAGCTACCCATATGATATTTTTTGGCTAAGGAACGATATGAAAGATTTCCATCTATATTCTCGGTGACAACCTTCACTTTAAATTCTTCACTATATTTAGCCACAAAAACGCCCCCTGAAATTAGATTTTTTACTCTAACTTCAGGGGGGCGTCATCGTATTTGAAATTAATTATCGCTCGTTTTTTGATTAGAATCATTCATTTAGCATCTGAAATAAGCGAGACTCCGGCGCGAACAGCACGAGTCCGAAGATCCACGTGGTAACGTGTTTTTCTTTACCAAGTTAGCTGAGGCCGTGCCCGTGGAAAGCGCGTATATTTTCACGGTGCGGCGATAATCCTCCTATTGATAACATGATTATTCGTATGTTGAGTAAAGAAGTTGTGTTTTGTCCTAGCCTCCTTTTATCCTACATATAACTGGTAGTTAGCGCCCCCGCTTCAAGCAATAAAGTGAAAGCAATATGGATAAAAGGAGAGATCAACTGCCAGTAAATGTCCGATTGGTTTAAGGGCCTTTAGGTCAAACCCTTGTGGTACTAACAATCCGCGAGCGATAAACATTTCCCTCACGGATGGAAGCTTCACTTTATTTAAAATTTACAATGAAATAGTTCTACACTATAATCTAGTAAAAGTGTGATTTTTTTGATTTTTCACTAAAATATGTCCGTAAAGGGGAGGAGTAATGAAACTAATATCGTGGAGTAAGGATAGAATAAGTGAATTGGTACAGTTATGGAATAAAGAAATCGGTCAATATTTTCCAATGAGAGAGGAATTATTTGGACAAAATAGTTTTGCAGATACGAATGTATGTTACGAAGCATCACAAATTGCGGTTAATGCTGAGAATAAAACTATTGGTTTCATTGTTGCTAAAAAATGGCAGGATGAAATTGAAGTAGGGTTACCCGCTAATACTGGTTGGATTCAAGTGCTACTTGTTCATCATAATTATCGTCATCAAGGTGTAGGTAAAGCATTGCTAGCTCATACAGAAAATACATTTAAACAAAGTGGAGTAACTAGAATTATTCTTGGACAAGATGTGTGGCATTATTTTCCGGGGATACCTAGTGTACTTCCACAAACATCAGCGTGGTTTGAGCATCAAGGATATCAAGCAAATGGTAAAGCGTTTGATTTACTAAGTAGTTATACGGCGTTAAGTTACCCCAAACCAAACAAGCCTGGTGTTGAATTATCTTTATTAAAGAAAGAAGAAAAGAGTTCGTTACTGACTTTCTTAAATCGATGTTTTCCAGGAAGATGGGAATATGAAGCCATTCAATATTTTAAGCACGGTGGAACTGGCAGAGAGTTTGTCGTATTGAAAAAAAATCAGCATATTATTGGTTTTTGCAGAATCAATGATGCAAGCTCACCGATAATAGCACAAAACGTTTATTGGAGCCCATTATTTAACGAAGCGTTAGGTGGTATAGGTCCGCTCGGGGTAGATGAGCAGGAACGAGGAAATGGTTATGGTAAAATGGTAGTTCAAGCTGGAATTCATTATTTAAGAGAACGTGGTATTAACCGAATTGTAATTGATTGGACCGGACTAGTGAACTTCTACAAGCAATTAGATTACGGTGTTTGGAAAAGCTATTGGTACTATGTTAAGGATTTAGTAAAATAGAAAATATTAAAAAATCAGTGGGCTCTCTTGCTTTTGTAAGAGGGCATTTTATATGTTCTATGAAGGATTAGCACAAATAACTATATTCTGTAAAATATTAGTAATATATTACATGTTATTTTGGTTTCTTAGAAAAAGCCAAATTCTAGTATTTAAAGGCATTGCTTAGTTATTTTCCTCATCACGAAAAAATAACTAGATAAATAGCAAGGTATAGGAATTAAAGCTTGTTCTTTACATACAATAAATAAAAAGCGCTTTGTTAACACTATTAGTAAATGCTGGAAAATGGTTGATTCCCATTAATAGATATCCTATTAGTGTGAATTCATATAAAAATTAAGTGAAAAAGGGGGAGTATACAGTTGAAGGGAATACTAAAATTCCGCTGGATATTGCTGTTTTTAGCTATATTTCTAGTGACTTTAGCCGTAGGGTGTTCTTCAGAGGATGACGCTTCGGAAGAAGGTACTGGAAATGATTCAAGTGAAGGTGCAAAGGAGGTGGAAGGCGAAATAGCAGGTGATTTGGAAATACAATATTTTGTTGGGGGATACGGGGATTCATGGTGGAAAGAAGTTATTGCTGATTTTCAGAAAGAATACCCGGATGTTACTATCATTGAGCATGCAGGACCTAATATTAATGAAGAAATGCGATCACGTTGGGTATCGAATGATCCACCAGATGTTGTATATATTGATGGAGCGGGTTCTAGCGAAACGCAAATGGTAGAAGATGGACAATTAATGAATTTAACAGATTGGGTAGAAGGAATTGAACTAGAAAATGGTGATAAATTAGTAGAGAGCTTTATTGTAGATCCTGGTAAATTCGATGGAGAGATTTATTCGTTGCCTTTAGTTTTTGATACGTGGGGAACCTGGTATGATCGAGCCTTATTTGAAGAGAAGGGGTATGAAGTTCCTACAGATTTTGATAGCTTTATGAATGCTATGGCTGAAATTAAAAAGGGAGAAGGAATTGATCCGTTTGTAACGTCAGGTCAGCATCCCTATTATTTCCTTCGAGGAATGCTATATCCAGCATTTGGAGCAGCTGGAGGTGATGAATTATTAGCGGATTTAATTACTGGAAAAGAAGGGGCATGGACGAGTGATATCGTTTTAGAAACGATGAAAAAGGTAGAGAAAATGCAACAAGAAGGAATGTTTGATTCGGGTCTTGGTGCATTAAATCATACGCAGTCACAAATGAATTTTCTTTTGCATAAAAACGCCTTTATTCCAGTAGGTTTCTGGTTACCGAATGAAATGGCTAATGATATTCCAAAAGGATTTGACTTTGGATTTATACCTTCTCCAATGCAGGATGTAGGTGAGCCATTTGCTATTGTACCTGACTTACGTCCATTGGCAATTGCAGAAAATGCTGAAAATCCAAAGGCGGCAAAGGCTTTTGTTGAATTTGCCTTCACTAGAGAGTATGCTATGTCCTTCTCCGAACATACGGGGGCAATTATGAATCTAACAGGGGTAGATTTAACTGCGAATGATAAGATACCTAGCTATTTGACAGAGGCTAATGCCATGATAAACGATCCAGAACAAGTACAAATCTATGAAAAACCTCATCCAATGAGCGCCGATTTGGAAACGCCAATCGGAAATGCGCTGATGTCATTAATGCTTGGGAATATGACGGCAGAGGAATTCGTGAAAGAAGCCGAAAAAGCAGCTGAAAATTACCGTAATAGTAATTAAATGACAATGTAAGTGATGCCCGTCAGCTTTGTTTCACTGCTGACGGGGATTATTATCCGCAAGTCAGTATGGATGATGTTTAAGCAAAGCCTAGGAAGAATGATGTCGTGCTTAGTCCTTTATTTAGGTTACAGATATTCATTTCTTATAGTTCAATAGAAAGAGTGATTTGATGGTACAGTCAAAAAAACAGAAATATCTGTTTCTAGCATTTTGTTTAGTGCCGACATTTATCATGTTCGCGATTTTTACACTTTATCCATTGTTTAGCGGTCTTTATTATTCCTTCTTCGATTGGTCAGGTGCCTCGCAACATAAAGAGTTTGTCGGTTTAGCAAATTACATCAGCTTGTTGAAGGATGCTATTATCCCGGATACGATCATTCATGATTATTTTCTCGTTGCTACAAAGGTGATTGGTATCATGATTCTTGCTATGTTTTTTGCAGTGGCATTAACACAGTTAAAAATCAAAGAAGCACCATTTTATCGAATTGTTTTCTTTTTTCCGAATATCATGTCTGTAGTAGTTATTGGCATCCTATGGACGTTTATATATAACCCCAATTTAGGACTTATTAATTCTGGGTTGGAGTTTTTAGGCTTAGAAAGCTTTGCCAAGCCATGGCTTGGCGATGAGAATTGGGCACTACCAAGTCTTGTTCTTCCATCCATCTGGGCAGGTATTGGTTTATTTTTATTGATGTTGATGGGAGGAATAGCGAATGTGTCCAAAAGCTATTATGAAGCAGCGGAGATCGACGGTGCAAGTCAATGGCAGCAATTTTGGAAAGTAACCCTTCCGCTAGTGTGGCCACAAATTAAAATTTCTGTCCTCTATATTGTAATTACTACACTGAACGGATCTTTCATTATCGTACAGGTCATGACTGGTGGTGGACCAAACAATGCTACACATGTAATGGGGTCATATCTGTATCAACAAGCATTTGTGCAGTATAATTTTGGCTATGGGGCTACCATTGGAGTTATGATATTGATTCTTTCGCTACTTACGGTACTAATATTACAGTTCTTTATGCGTAGAGAAAAAGTGGAATATTAATTCGATTGTGTATGAAAGGAGGAGCTACCGTTGAAGCGAAGTGTTGGACAAATTCTTGGAAGGACAGGGATTCGAATACCATTAATCCTTTGGACAATAGCTGTATTATACCCTATCTTTTGGATGTTTCTTGGATCCTTTAAGTCAAATGCAGAAATTTATCGTAATCCATGGGGGATACCGGATTCATTTAATATCCAAAATTTTGTAACAGCATGGTCCAATTACAATATTGATATTAGTGTATTTAATAGCTTGGTTGTAACCTTAGTCGGTGCATGTTTGACCTTAATTCTCTCTATTCCAACAGCATATGCTATCGAACGAATCCATTTTCGTGGAAGTAAACTACTATTTACCTTATATGTATCAGCGATGATGATTCCAATGGTGTTAGGCTGGATTCCGTTATTCTTCCTTTTAATGAAATTGAACCTGTTGGATAATATTTTCGGATTGGCAATTGTATATGCTGTAAGTCAACTACCATTTTCTATTTTTGTATTAACAAGCTTTATTAGTACAATCCCCAAATCATTAGAAGAATCAGCAGCTATGGATGGAATGTCGCCATATCGTGTTCTGTGGAAGATCATTACACCGTTAAGTCTGTCAGGTATTATCACCGTCACCATAATGAATGTTATTCAATTTTGGAATGAATATTTTATGGCTTTAATATTTCTACAAAGTAGCGAGAACTATACACTTGCTTTAGCAATTGATTATATAAGTAGTGAGGCGCAGTATACAAATGCATGGGGAACGTTATTTGCCAGCCTAGTAATTGCTATTGTTCCTGTTATTATTTTATACGCTATTTTCCAGCAACGAATTGCTAAGGGGATGACAGAAGGGGCAATAAAGGGATAAAAAAAGGTGGTGGATGACAAGTTTCCACTCACCTTTTTCTAATAGTCTAGGAAATTAAAGGAAATTATAAATGTAGCCCATGCGGATAAGTAGGGGCATGTTGAGCCGAGAGCGACTTCACGAATCGCCCTAATCTAAGACATCATCGGCTCGCAAGCTTATAGTGATTTCTTTATCTCCGTTGACTCGCTCCAGTCGTTACGTTTCTAATCGAGCGTTTGCGCTTTTGTTCTTAGTCCTTCCATGTATTTTTTAAAACGCGGATCCAATTGCCATGGGCAATTTTTTGTAGCTCTTTATCAGAGAAACCATGTAGTCGTAGCTTATTCATCAGGTTAGGTAATCCAGTAACGTCTTTCATACTGTCCGGAACGGTTGTACCATCAAAGTCTGAGCCTAGGGCCACATGCTCTATGCCAAATTGTTCCGCAATATATGCGATATGGTGAACGATTTCATCAAGAGAAATAGCTGTACCAAATTGTCCATCCGCTCGAATCATATTAACAGCATAATTAATTCCAACAACACCATTACTCTCTTTTATCGCTTGTAGCTGTTTATCAGTAAGATTTCTCGAAATTGGACAGATTGCGTGAACATTAGAGTGTGTGGCAACAATAGGTGCATCGCTTAGATTTGCCACATCCCAAAAACCTCTTTCGTTTAAATGCGTCGTGTCGATCATTATTCCCAATTCGTTACACTCGCGAACCAGGTTTTTCCCTGCTTTTGTAAGCCCATCACCTATATCGGGTGTAGCTGGATAGCGGAAAGGGACTCCATGTCCATACTTGTTTGGGCGGCTCCAAACTATTCCCAGAGAACGTAATCCAGCTTGATAAAGGATATGGAGGGCATTAAATTCTTCATCTATTGCTTCAGCGCCTTCCATATGAAAGATAGCAGCAATTACATCGCTGTTTAAACAATGTTCTAATTCTGCGGCATTTTTAACTACTTTTAATGTGCCATTCGATACAGATTCAAGTTTAAATAAGTTTGCAGCAAGCGTATTTGTGTAATTTAAGGCTGACATTTGATTAATTGGTGGAGGTAACGGGATATCGTAGCCGTTTTTTGTTAAATATTTTTCCGGTTCTGCATCATAGTCCGAATTGGGAGTGAAAGCAGCAAAGAATCCCCCACAAAAATTTCCCCTTCGCGCACGAGGCAAGTCAATATGTCCTTTAGCGGTTTCAGAAAAAAATAAGCCCTCCATATCTTCTGGATCGTGCAAAAGTCTTAACAACGTATCGTTATGTCCATCAAATATAGGAAAGTCATTCATGGAAACATCTCCTTATCCGTTTAAGCTTAATCCTTAGTTTAGCATGCCATTTAAAAAAATAGTAGGTTCTAAAATTAGCGGTATTGGCTAGTAAAAGTTCCATAGTAATATAGTTCTTTTTTAATGCTTGTAACTGAAGCATATACTATTCTCCTATTAAATGGTGAATCATAGGTAGTTCATTCTAATCATTTTTTGAAAAGTTAGATTTATTTGATAAATAGTAGTAGATATTTCCATATTTCTTTGCTATTGTCAAAATAACTACATACATACGAAGGATTAACATCTATGACCTGAATATCTTGAGGGAAGGTAGGTGTTATTTTTTTAGTAGATTTGAGTGTGAGATTCATGTTGGCAAGTTGATTCAATTCGACATTAATCCTCTTTGAATTTGCACAAGAATGTTGGGTTCCCACGTAAGCTAATTTTCTAAAGGGAGGAAATATCATTGAAACATTACCGATTGATATCCATCATCTCGGTAGTCCTGTTCTTCATTATGTTTCCGTTATCTAGCTTTGCAAACCAAGAAAATAAAAAAGATGCAAGCAATGATGAAATTAGAGAAATCATCGAGGGGATGACACTTGAGGAGAAAATAGGTCAGCTCTTTGTTGTGCATGTTTATGGACAAACTCCTACTGATCCAGATTATGAAGACATTAATTTGCGTAATCATCGTGGCGGAAAAAACTTTCAGGAAGTTATTGAAAATTACCATGTCGGTGGAATCATCTATTTCAACTGGACAGGAAATATTGGCATGCCGCTTGATGCTGCACAAGTAAATGGATTATCAAACGGATTACAGGAAATTGCGATGGATCAAGATTCTTCCATCCCATTATTTATTTCCACAGATCAAGAGGGGGGAATTGTCCAAAGAGTAACAAGTCCGGGTACTGTATTTCCAGGGAATATGGCGCTTGGAGCTACAAGGTCGGAGGATTATGGCACGCGTAGTGGCAGTATTATCGGAGAAGAACTGAACAGCCTTGGAATTAACATGAATTTTGCACCAACGGTAGATGTTAATATGAATCCAGAAAATCCAGTTATCGGTATTCGCTCATTCGGGGAGGATCCAAATCTTGTATCTAACCTTGGTGTAGCTCAAGTAAAAGCTTATAAAAAGGAAAATGTAATATCTACAGCCAAGCACTTTCCTGGTCATGGTGATACAGCAGTAGACTCTCATTATGGATTGCCAATTATCGATCACGATCTGGAAACACTGCATGAAGTAGATTTAAAGCCATTTAAAGAAGCCATTGATGCCGGAATTGAATCGATTATGACTGGGCATATCGTAGTACCGGCCCTTGATGATTCGGGATTACCAGCTACATTATCGGAACCAATTTTAACCGATTTACTTCGAGAAGAAATGGGGTTTGACGGATTAATTATTACGGATAGTCTAGGAATGTCGGGAGCAAACGTCGTACCACCTGAACGAGTACCGGTGGAGGCCTTTAAGGCAGGAGCTGATATTTTATTAAATCCGCCAAATGTTGAGCTTGCATTTAATAGTATGCTTGAAGCTGTTCAATCTGGAGAGGTTAGTGAAGAAAGACTGGAAGCGTCTTTATATCGTATTCTACATGCGAAAATGGACAATGGCTTGTTTGAAGATCCGTATACAGACTCAGAGGCTATTCAAAATATTGGAGTAGCTGAGCATTTACAAACAGCACAGGAAATTGCTGATAGAAGTGTAACGCTTGTTAAAAATGATAATAACGTGCTACCGCTTGAAGAAACGGAAAAAGTGCTAGTGACAGGTCCATCAGTAGCGAAGCCTGTTATGGTATCAAATCTTTTACAGGAAAAAGGGATCAATACGAGTAGTTATCCTACAAGCACATCTCCTACAGACCAACAAATAGAAGAGGCAGTTGCACATGCTAATACTGTAGATAAGGTAATAGTAACTTCTTATACAGCTAATACAAATGAAAGTCAGCAAGAATTGGTTTCAGCATTACAGGCATCAGGCAAGCAAATCATTGTATCTGCCCATCGAAATCCTTATGATATCATGGTTTTTCCTGAGGTGGATGGGTATTTAAGTACCTATAGTTATTTAGAGGTTTCTATGAATGCAGTAGCAGATGTTTTAACTGGTAAACAAAATCCATTCGGTAGATTACCAGTTACCATTCCAGAGCTGTACGATATTGGTCATAGCCTAGATTATATTGAAACAGAGCTTAGTGCAGATGGAATGAAGGAGCTTGTTGCTGAATTAGTTAATCAAGGTGAAATAATAAACGGTGAACGAAAACTAACGATGCATTTAACGGCAGTTAGTCGATATGAGCAAACTGGATTATCAGATAAAGTAATTAAGCATATGGATAGTTTCCAAAGATTATTAGAGCATCAGCTTGAAAATGATGCTATATCAGAAAAAGCATTTAGTTATCTGGATACGCAGGCAATTCTTTTAATAGAGCATTGGCAATCACAATAATAATTGCAATTATCGGGGGTATTGTACGTTGTTATGGACAAAACAGAAAAGAAATCATAAACGATGGGTACAACATGTTCTTGTGCGTACTTTAGCGAGTATGTACATTCTCTTTATGATTATATGCCAGATTTCTTCACCTACTACTGCTTCATTTTCAGATTCATCCAAGGTTAGCGGTACAATTGTAGCCTATAAGGAAGATAAGAAGCCTAAATCAAATGAAGATGATCCTGTGAATACTGATCAGACACAGAAAGAATCTGTAAAAAATCAGCCTAATAAGGAAGAAGATAAATTAGATAACAAGGAAGCTTCGGAGCAGGGATCAGCAGAAGCTGATGTAGAAGAAGCTACAGAAAGAGAAACTGAAAAGAAACAGCCTAGTGATGAAGATAATGCTGTTAATAAAGAGGAATCCTCTAGTAAACCAGAACAAGAAAAACAGAGAAATAAAGCAGAAAAAGAGGTTAACGGAGAAGTGTCTGAACGGAGTGATTCTGCCAATGAAGAACAAAGCGCTACTAAAGAAAATCAGTAGTGGGTTAACGAGCTTACTATTCATATTTCTACTATGTATGCTATTTCTTGTGTTCATTTCTAAGGTGACAGGAAATGAAGGAAATCTATTTGGATATCAACTGAAAACAGTTTTATCTGGATCAATGGAACCTAAAATCGATACAGGCTCAATAATCTCCATTAAAACTGGCGGGGATATGACAAGGTTCCATAGAGATGATGTTATCACATTTAATACGAAAGATGACATGATTGTCACGCACCGAATTACCGAAGTATTAAATGATGGAGAACAATATATTACAAAAGGTGATGCGAATGACGGACACGATCTAAGTCCAGTACTTTCAGAGAAAATCATTGGATATTATACAGGATTCACTATTCCGTATGTAGGGTACGTGATAAATTTTGCTAGTTCTCGTGAAGGAGCAGCCTTGCTCCTTATTTTGCCAGGATTTTTACTCCTAACTTACTCCTATATTATTATTCGTCGTACGCTCAGACAGGTGAAAGAAGTAATGGATGAAAAAGATATGAAGACTGGGAAAAAGACCCATTTTAATAAAAAAGGGGAGGATTTTCAATGAATATCAAAAAGCAATTAGGTATGGGAATGGTTTCAGCTGCATTAGGAATATCATTAATAAGTGGTGGTACATTTGCTTATTTCAGTGATAGCGAAACAACGAACAATACATTTGCTGCTGGTACGTTAGATTTAGCTGCCGAACCTACAGAAATTATTCAAGTAGAGAATATTAAACCTGGAGATTCGATGGTACGAGATTTTGAACTACAAAATAATGGAACACTCGATATTGATAAAGTATTACTTGATACAGATTATACCGTAGGAGATGCTAATGGTGATAATACCGCCGACTTTGGGGAGCATATTGAGGTTGAATTCCTCTATAACGCAGATAAATTAGATGAAGTAATCTACCAAACTACGTTAGCTGAATTACGACAGATGACCCCCGAGGCAGTGAATGAACATGTGTTTGATCCATTACTTGGAGAGCAAGGATTGCCAGTTGATTCCATTGATGATTTAGTAGTGAAGTTTAATTTCGTAGATAATGGTGAGGATCAGAATCAATTTCAGGGTGATTCTCTTCATTTAGAATGGACATTTACAGCAACCCAAGAAACAGGTGAAGAAAAATAACTGTTTATCCCGCATGTAGAGTGCCGTAGGACTCCCACTTTAAGTGCCAGAGTTAGTGAAAAATAGTCAAAGTGGGTGAAAAGGTACTTAGATGCCCGATTCGTTTAACTAATCTTCAGTAGGAGATGGAAGAAAACTCCTATTGAATGAAGTTTCACTTTATTTGAGGGGGGATGACCGGTATGAGAAGACAAGGTAAATCATTCTTGCTTATTTTAATATTTGCCATATCTATCATATTCACTAACCTTGAGGTTGGACAAGCCTCTGATCAGGAATTAGTACCTGGCGAACCGGCCAGTGTCGATATGATTGATAACCCATTACAAGATATCGATTATGCTATTGATCAAGCTATCGCTGAACAGGTAATGCCTGGAGCAGTTGTATTTGTTGCTAGAAAAGGGAAAATTGTAAAACACGAAGCGTACGGATATGCAGCACGATATACAGATGCAGATTTTACAGAGATGGAGCAGCCTATTGAAATGCAAAAAGATACGATAGTTGATATGGCTTCCATTTCAAAATTATTCACTGCAACAGCAGTCATGCAATTATGGGATCAAGGTATGTTTGATTTGGATGATCCTGTAGCTGATTATATACCTGAGTTTGCTGTAAATGGAAAAGAATCGGTTACTATTCGTCAGTTGCTCACACATACTTCAGGGTTTGCGCCGAGTCCTTCAAGATCTCTTTATTTAATAGAAGGGGGGAGGGATGGCCGGTTAGACTTCGTTTTGAATGAATCATTGCAGAATCCTCCAAATACAGAATATGTATATAGTGATGTTAATTACCTTACATTAGGTATATTGATCGAACGGTTAAGTGGAACGAGACAAGATCATTTTGTAGCTGATCACATCACAGACCCCTTAGGAATGGAAGACACCATGTATAACCCATCGTCTACACTACGAGAGCGTATTGCTGCTACTGAATATCAGCCGTGGACAAATCGAGGATTGGTATGGGGAAGTGTTCATGATGAGAATGCTTGGTCACTTGATGGTGTAGCTGGACAAGCTGGTATCTTTAGCACAGCAGCTGATCTAGCGACATTTGCACAAATGATGTTGAACAAGGGAGTATATAGTGGAGAAAGAGTACTGTCAGAACAAGCTGTAGAATTAATGAATACGAATTGGAATGACGCATTTCCAGGGCAAGATCAAGGATTAGGTTGGGAATTGAATCAGAGCTGGTATATGGATAACTTAGCAGAAGAAAATACGATGGGGCATACAGGTTATACGGGGACTTCGATTGTAGCAAGCCCAAATCAAGAAACAATCGCTATACTATTAACCAATCGGGTACATCCAACTCGTGAAACCGTATCTACAAATCCGATTCGCCGCAAGGTTTCAGAGCTTACTGCCGCAGCGATACATGCTTGGAGTGCAGAAAGTATGAAAGCTCAAGTAGAGATATTAGCAAGAAAAGGCGCCTTTACTAGCGAGCGAGCTGCCTATATGGTTAAACTTCACCTAACTGCGATTAGTAGATATGAAGAAATAAAAGATGCTGAAAAAGTAATGAAGCATCTACAAGGATTTCAAGATCTATTAGACTACCAAAAGCAAAATCAATTGATTTCTGAGGATGCTTACACTACTTTGATAAATGATTCTGCATATTTAGTTAATAAGTGGAGATTGAAAGAGTAGTGAAAAGTAAGTTCCTAAGAGAATCATTTTCTATATGTGAAGTGAAAGACAGCTATGACTCACAAGTAATAAGGTGGGATTAGCTGTCTTTTTTGCTTCATATCCATATTGAAGTTGGAGAATTCCAGGAGGGGTGAATGATGAAAAAGGTAGTTGTAATAGTTTTAAGTCTAGCATTTATATGTTATACACTATCCATGGTTTTGGCAGATAGTACGAATGGAAGACTTGAAAATACGCAAGATGAATTAAAACTGGGTGTCGAAGTTTTATTAGATGAACAAAAAGAATTAATAGAGGGGAAGCGTGTTGGTTTAATTACCAATCCTACGGGAGTGGATCAAGCGTTAAATAGTATTGTTGATCGGTTACACAATGATCCTGCTGTAAATCTAACAGCACTTTATGGCCCAGAGCACGGCGTTCGTGGCGATGCACAAGCAGGAGAATATGTAGAGTATTATATTGACGAACAAACGGGCTTGCCAGTTTATAGCTTATATGGAGAGACAAGAAAGCCAACTCCAGAAATGCTAGAAAATGTGGATGTCCTGCTATTTGATATTCAAGATGTAGGAGCGCGTTTCTACACGTATATTTATACTATGGCTTATGCGATGGAAGCAGCGCAAGAGAATGGAAAAGAATTTATTGTTTTGGATCGCCCTAATCCATTGGGAGGGTATGACGTAGGAGGGCCCGTTCTTGATCCGGACTATGCTTCATTTGTAGGAAACTATCCAATTCCATTACGTCATGGATTAACTGTAGGAGAGTTGGCAAATTTATTTAATGAGGAATTTGCTATTGGTGCCGATCTAAAGGTTGTGGAAATGAATGGCTGGGAGCGCGGTATGTATTATAATGATACAAATTTAGAGTTTGTGATGCCGTCACCTAATATGCCGACGCTTGATACTGCTCTTGTATATCCGGGAGCAGCTTTAATTGAAGGAACTAATGTATCAGAAGGACGTGGTACGACAAAGCCATTCGAATTAATAGGAGCGCCTTTTATAAACAGTACTGAATTTGCACAGGCTTTGAATGAATTGGAAGTACCAGGTGTGTTATTCCGAGCAGCTTCGTTTACCCCGATGTTTTCAAAGCATAGCGGAACACTTACTCACGGTGTTCAAATTCATGTTATCGATAAAGAAGCATATCAGCCAGTAATTACTGGGCTGCATATTGTAAAAGCAATTCATGACATGTATCCGGATGAATTTGCATTTCGGGCCGAAAATAGCTCCGGTATATCTTTCTTTGATAACCTAATTGGTAATGGGTGGGTCCGTGAAGCAATTGAAAATGGTGACGCAGTTGAAGAAATGGTGATAACTTGGAATCAGGAGTTAGAGAGATTTAAGCAAACGCGAAGAAATTATTTACTTTACAAAATACTTGTAGATAATATGCAAGCAGCTGTGGATAGGTTCACAGAAAGTGGTGCCATTGAAGAAGCTGCAAAGCGGAAATTAACAATGCATTTAACAGCAGTAGCTCAATATGAAGAGAAAGGACAAGCTGATAAAGTAAGAAAACATATGAAAGGCTTTAAGCTCTTATTAGATCAGCAGAAAGATAGTCAACGAATTGTAGAGGAGGCTTATAGCTATTTAATGAAGCAAGCCAACGATATGATTAAACAATGGCAATAAAGAACGAGGCTGAGACAAAAAGAATGAAGAAACGGTTAAAAACGAACGATGATTAGTTGAAATTAATTATCGTTCGTTTTTTGATCAGAATCATTCATTTAGCACCTGAAATAAGCGAGACTCCGGCGGTAACAGCACGAGTTCGAAGATCCACGTATTAACGTGTTTTTCTTTACCAAAGTTAGCTGAGGCCGTGCCACGAGTATAGTTTAACGGTGCGGCGATGATACTCCTATTGATAACATGATTATTCGTATTTTGAGTGAAGAAGTTGTGTTTGTCCCAGTCTCGTTTTTGAAGCAATATTTTAAACGCTATCCGAAGTAACTTTAAGCATTTATTCAAAGGAGATGTGTACAAATTGAAGAAAATTGCTATAGTTTTATTTTCATGCATCGTTTGTTTTCCCACTTTATCCATCTTTAGTGCTGCTGAATTTAATGACTATGTAAATGAAGAGGAAATACCTATTAAAGTGGCTACCTATAATATGGCTGCTGGAAGGGGAACGGATGGAAACTATCAGTTGGAGCGAATAGCTGAAACCATCCAAGAAACTGGAGCAGATATCATAGGTCTTCAGGAAGTTGATGTTCATTGGGGGGCTAGGAGTAACTACGACAATACCATTCAATTACTTGCGGAAGAACTGGATATGTATTACTATTTTGCTCCAATTTATGATATGGAACCAGCCCAAGGTAGTGACCATCGTAGACAATTTGGGGTAGCTATGTTAAGTAAATATCCCATTACAAATGCAGCTAATAGGCAAATCACCAGACTTTCTACTCAAGATCCTAATCCTGAGCCGAGACTGGCACCAGGATTTTTAGAAGCAGAAATCACAATTGAAGGAGCGGTGGTTCACTTTTATGTTACTCACTTAGACTATCGTTCTAATCCAGCAATTAGGGAAATGCAAGTTAGTGATATGAGTGCAATTATGTTAGAAAATAATTACAATATTTTAGTTGGAGATATGAATGCTAGACCGAATGCAGAAGAATTGCATCCGTTATTTCAATGGTATGATGATGCATGGCATATCAATGATGTGCAAGGATATACGTATCCATCGACAGTTCCTAACCGGAGAATCGATTATATTTTTACGTCACCTCGTATGAAGATAGACGCTGCTCAAGTAAACATGTCCAATGCATCTGACCATCTTCCAGTCACAGCAGATGTAACAATCCTTCGTGAAAATCACTCCTATTCGATAAGAGGAATGAAATCGCTTATAGACTATTATGAACAACGAGGGGATTTAACAAATCAGCAGCTGATCAATCGAACTCGATTACACTTAGATATACTTCATTATTATGAGGAAAAAAATCGAAAAGATAAAATGATAAAACACTTGGACAGTTTTGTAGACTTGCTTACCTATCAAAAAAATCATCAAATGATCTCAGATGAAGCGTACGATGTACTTGTATCAGATACAGAATTTTTAAGAGCGTGCTGGAGTTCTGAAAAATAACAAACGTGTAGGCGATGTATACGTACATCGTCTTTTTGATAAGTTAAGAAAGTATAAAATCAGTGCAATGACTGCGTTAAGCCAAGTAGTTATTTTGAAATGGTTGATGTATATTGGCAATGCTCCGACGAATTACTTCGCTTTCCGCGGGCACAGCCTCAACTAACTTTGCAAAGAAGAACACGTTGCAAAGTGGATTTTCGGCTCGCGCTAATCCCGCAGGAG
>NZ_BAAACY010000044.1:0-44237 GCF_039521925.1 Virgibacillus salarius
TAGCCACAAAAACCCCCCCTGAAATTAGATTTTTTACTCTAACTTCAGGGGGTCGGTACCTAATTAATTTCAACTAATTAGGTTCGTTTTTTATTGTTTCTTTATTTTTTTATCAGTCTTTTTTTAATGTAGGAGGTTGAAAAATTACTTTGACAGATAGAGTAATTTATCGTATGATTACTCTATCAGATAGAATAGTTGTAAAATAAGGAAGTGTGATAATGATAAGAAGTGATATTATTCGTGGTCACTTGGAATCGATAATTTTACGTTTAGTCTGTGAAGAGGATCGCTATGGCTATGAAATATCGAAAGAGATCAGTTCCAGAACAGATAACAGATTTCAAATAAAGGAAGCTACTTTATATGCAGTTTTTCAGCGACTGGAAAAAAAGGATCTAATTGAGTCCTATTTTGGGAGTGTTTCAAGAGGTGGAAAACGAAAGTATTACCGCATAACGACTCTTGGAAAAGCTTATTTAAAAGAAACTGTTCAAGAATGGAAGGAAACAAAGGAAATTATTGATTTATTTATGGAGGGATTAAATTGAAAGAAATTATTGGATATGTTGAGGAATTATTTAAAAACATTCCTGAAAGTGAACAAAAAAACGCAGTTATGCAAGAAGTAACCCAAAACCTTGAAGAAAAGGTCTGGGATTTGATGGAACAAGGAAAGGCAGAGGAGGATGCGATAAATAAAGCTATTGTTGATTTTGGGGATATTGAAGATTTAAAGCAAGAATTAGGCGCAAAACAACCTGTGAAGAGGAATTTGCCTAAGCTTAATTTATGGTATTCCATATGGAGTAGTCTTCTGATTATTTCCTTGTTCGTATTTATTAACTTTTACTACACACCAGATATCATTTGGTTTGTATATCCAACATTTGCAGTACTTTGGTGGCCGCTAACAATGTACTTTTCTTGGAAGCGTAAAAAGTGAGGAGGAACACAATGTGAAAAAAATTGATTTGGCTTTTTTAGTTACAGGCTCAGTAATGACAATTATTTTTCTATTTATTGTAAATATGTTAACAAGTGTAGAACATATTTGGTTTATGTACCCAGCCGTTGTAATGTTAGTTTTCCCGTTAGGGTTGTATTGCTATAAGCAGAAGAAACAGACGTTATTTGCTATTATTACTAGTACATTACTAGTAATTCTTCTCATCATTGAGAACAGAAGTACTCCTACGTATCCATGGGTTTCGTATACAGTTATTCCGTTGGTTTACTGGCCGATTCTTGTGTTCTTAGGGGCTAAAGCCAAGACATTACGAGTTGCAGTTGTTGGTAGTGGCGTTGCTATTCTTTATTATTTTTTACTAAACGTAATAGTCTCTCCGCATACTCCTTGGGTTATATTTCCCGCCTTTGCTGTATTATGGTGGCCGCTATCTGTGTATCATGTGAGAAGAAGTACGTATTTTACTTTTTCACTCCATGCGTCATTACTTCTTTGTTTATTTTTTATAATGGTAAATATTATTTACTCACCAGGTACCATTTGGGCCATTTATCCGATTTTCGCCATTCTTTGGTGGCCATTAAGCCTGTATTTTTTTGTATATAAACGGAATACGGAATCATGAATCAAGCGTGTAAACAGCCGCTGAATGGTGCTTCAATACAGCAACAAATAGTTTAGAACTAGAAAAGCAGGATGGATTCGAATGTTACCAAAACATTTCGAATGATAGTTCTGCTTTTTTTTACTGAAATTCTTTGTTCCAGTTCTTTTTGTTTGGATATAGCGATTGGTAACCTGTATTTAGAATTTAAATATGCTGTTAATTATTTTTTCTATTGACTCTAACGTTACGTTATACTTTATAGTAAGTTTACAGGGAGGTTAACAGCTATGAAAGTAAAGGAAGTAGCTGATTTGGTTGGGATTAGTGTGCGCACACTACATCATTATGATGAAATTGGGCTATTGACTCCCGAACAAACAACCGAATCAGGATATCGCATTTATTCAGAGAATGATCTAGAACGTTTGCAGCAGATTTTATTTTTTAAGGAACTTGATTTTTCTTTGAAGAAAATTAAAGAAATTATTGACAGCCCTTCTTTTAATCAAGCTGAGGCCTTAGAGATGCATCGCAAAATGCTGCTTGATAAAAGGAGGCGAATCAATACAATGATTGGAACGATTGATAAAACATTAAAGTATAAAAAAGGAGAGATTGTAATGAGTAATCAAGAAAAATTTGCCGGATTTGACTTTAGTCATAATCCTTATGAACAGGAAGCGCGAGAGCGTTGGGGGGATAAAGCAGTTAATAAATCGAATGCAAAACTTAATAGCTTCACAAAAGCTGAAAAAAAAGAGTTTGAGGAAACGTTCCATGCGATTTATCGTAAATTAGCCGAAGTTCGTCATGAAGATCCTGCCTCTGAAATTGCTCAAGAACGAATTGCTGAATGGTATCAATTCTTAAATCGTATAGGAACGTATTCACTAGAAGCTTTTAAAGGACTAGGCCAACTATATGTAGATGATGAACGTTTCACAAAAAATATCGATCAATATGGTAATGGTTTAGCTGTATTCATGCGAGATGCGATGACTGCCTATGCTGATAATCTTCAATAAATAGAAGGAGGCAGGAATGCTTCAGTCTCTTTTCGGTTAATCATGCTGAAGTTTTTACGAACAGTTTATTATCTATAGAGCTATGTGCTTATTCCCTTCAGTCGTTATGGTAGTTCTAAAGGCTACTTTATGTAATAGGATTGCTACTATATTACCAAAATTCTGATTTTTATATACAATTAGAGAGTGACAGTGTATAGTAAAATGTAGATAGATTATTATAAAAGGAGTAGTGATAAAACAATGAAAAAGTTATTGCTGGGTAGTTCCATTCTTACCATGCTTCTTTTCTCGTCTATTTCAGCATCGGCAGCAGTGTCACCAGATTCCGGTGTGAATGGGTGTAAAGCGGGGAGTAAACACCATTGTAAGCGATATGAACTATAGATTTATGTTGATGAGCCTGTAGCTTGGAGCTACGGGTTCTTTTTATTCAAGTGGATAAATATGGGCGTGTTGAGCCGCGGCCAGCTTCAGCGACCAGAAACGATGCGACTTCACGAATCGCTCTAATCTAAGTCATTATTGGCTCGGAAGCTCACCATGATTCTTTCTCTCGCTCCAGTCGCTACGTTTCTAATTGGGCGCTTTGCTTTTATTCGTATAAAGAGTCGCAGGATTGACGAAAAAGCAAGCGTAAAAAAAGCTGTGCCGATTGTTTTTTATTGGGCACAGCTTTAATTGTTTTGTGTGCTATTTCTGCACTCTTTGAATATAGATTGTTACTACTATAATTGTAGAACAGCTTTATTAATATCTTCTGCAAGGGTTATAGCGGATATGATCGCAACCCCATCCGCTCCCGCTTGGATAACAGAAGCTGCATTGTCTGTAGTGATACCACCTATACCCACAATTGGCAGGGAGGGATAAGCTTGTTTGATATCTTTTATCCAATTCGGTCCAATCGCTGATTTAGCATCCTCTTTTGTTGTAGTAGAAAATATTGGCCCCACTCCTAAATAGTCAACAGAGGAAATGGGACTATTTACTAATTCTGTTTTATTTGATACAGAAAGGCCGACCCATTTATTTGGAAAACGCCTACGTAATTCCAGAGCAGATACATCATCCTGACCAACATGGATACCATCTGCATCTAATATTTCAGCAAGTTCTATGTCATCGTTAACGAAGAAAGGTATACGATAGTTTTGACAGATATTCCGAAGTTGTTTTCCTAAAATAAATTTTTTATAACCAGTTAATGACCCGTTTCCTTTTTCTCTAAATTGAAATGCTGTTATACCAGCTTTTACTGCTTGTTCCAAAATATGCTTTGGATCGTTATGGCAGTTCTGACTACCCATAATAAAGTATTTTCTTAGAGCATCCTTTAGCTGCAAAGATTAATTAACTCCTTTCAATTGATCTAAGTCTTTGGAAAGGGCGTCTATAAATGCTGGTAAGAAGCTTCCAGGACCAAGCACATATTCTTGAGAAGCCGCGTGTTCAGCAGCAAGTCCATAAAACTGTACTGCTGCCAATGCCTTAGCTTCTAGAGCATGATTAGTTGTTAAGCATGCAGTTAGAATAGCTCCTAATAAGCAGCCTGCACCAGTAATTTTTTCTAGCCATACATGACCAGTCGTGTTGTGAATTATTTTCCCTTCACTGTAAATTACATCCGTCTCACCAGTAACTACAGCAGTTGTATGATAGGCTTTGGCAACTTTAACGGCAATTTCTTCTAGATTACCGTCCCCAATTGACTCAACACCTTTTGTTTTCCAAGGGATCTCCACAAGCTGTGCCATTTCACCAGCATTACCTTTGATTGCGGTAAACTGTACTTCGTGTAGCAAATGCTTTACAGCTTCTTGGCGAAAGGTTGTAGCCGCTACGCCAACTGGGTCAAGTACGACAGGGATACCTTTTTTATTTGCGGCTATTCCTGCTAGTTTCATAGCTGATAGCTCGTTTAAAGTTGTTGTACCAATATTAATAAGTACACCATTCGCAGCGGTAGCCATTTCTTTAGCCTCTTGTTCTGCTTTTGCCATTATCGGTGCTCCACCAAAGGCTAACAGACCATTAGCTGTAAAATTCATGACTACTTCATTGGTTAAGTTATGGATCAATGGTTTTTGTTCTCTAACTGCTTGAATAATGGATTGTGTCATTGTTCCACCCTTTCTTTGCGTACCGCCCAATGATTTGTAGGTCCGTTACCGGCACCAAGTGAAAAGGAGTATTGAATAGCAGCTGTTACATACTGTTTCGCCTGCTTTACAGCTTCGTAAAGTGGTAGACCTTTACTTAGATGAGCAGTAATTGCCGCTGAATACGTACAACCTGTACCATGTGTATTCTTTGTTTGAAACCGCTCTGCTTCGAACGTGTAAAGCTTATTCCCATCATATAAATAGTCGACGGCTTTACCTTGCAGGTGGCCACCTTTAACAAGTGCTGCGCGTGCTCCAAAGCTTTTGACGATCTCGAAAGCCGCTTCTTGCAAATCACTTGTATTATCAATAGATTGTCCTGTAATATACTGTGCTTCAGGAATATTAGGAGTAACTACAGTCGCTAATGGTAATAGCTGCTGTTTGAGAAACGATCGAGCATCTTCCGATATTAATGGATCGCCACTAGTTGCAACCATGACAGGGTCCATGACATAGTTCACAACTGATTTGGACAAGTGCTCTGCAATAACCTGCATCATATCTTTGTTCGCAATCATACCTGTTTTTATGCTATGCACAGGCATATCTGATATAACTGAGTTTAGTTGCTCATTTATCATCGTAACAGGTAGATGGTGTACGTTTTGCACACCGGTTGTATTTTGTGCCACAACAGAGGTGATTACAGACATTCCATATACGGTTAGTTCTTGAAATGTTTTTAGGTCTGCCTGTATGCCAGCACCGCCACTCGGATCTGTTCCAGCAATAGTCAGCGCGCAAGGTATGCTAGCCATTAGCTGTTCACCTTTTCTGCGTTTGGCCATGATTCACATGTGTAGGCCATTTCCCAGAATTTAAGCTCCAGCTGGCAGCTTTTTCGAAAAGCTTCTCTAATGAGATCTTTTTCATCCTTGGCAGCATTTTCTGCAAGTATATCCAACCGTTTTCTCAATTCAAAGGTGGTATTATCTACATCACCACTTGCATAGAAACTAATCCAATCGTAAAAAGGGTGATCTTTATTAGGATTATACTGCTCCATTAATTCCCTACCAATTTCTAAGTATGTCCAAGGGCATGGAAGTAGAGCTCCTAGTATCTCACTAGACGTTCCCATTTGTGCATGATACATCATATGTTTAATGTAATGATCTGCAGTAGGTGGCAAAGGGTGTCCTTGTAAGGACGCATAGTCCACACCGATATGATTGCAGAAGTTATGATGTGGGTGGATTTCATCGTTTAATATAAAATTTATTTGATCAAAGAAATAAGCAATATCATCACGTTTCTTTGATTTGGATAGCGCTATTCCATAAATTTGCATAAAGGCATTTAAGTATTCAAAGTCCGCTTTAATATAATGTGCGAGCGCATCTTTAGAAATCTCGCCAGTCCCTATCCCCTGAACAAAGGGATGATTAAAAATAAGCTGGAAAATATCATTGTTTTCTTCTCTTAATTGATCAGTGAAATTCATATTTAGCCTCCTTCTATTATGGGAAGCCACTAGAGGTGTAAAAGTAGATAAATAGAGGATAATAATATGTTCCCCACTACTTTCCTGCGCTGGTATTATCCAGATCAGGTTCAAAGGGACAAAGGAAAAGTCCTTATCTCAGCAACAAAGCGCCCCTAGTAGTTTCCTTGTACGCGTATCGTATCTTCTTGCTTTACTCGTAATAAAATGAACCAGCCAATAAATGCGCCAGTTATGCTACTTACCAAAAACGATGGCATGAAAATGAAAGCGCCAGCAGCACTGTCCATAAACAATTTAGCAAATGGAACCGCTATGAATGATCCGATAATACCAGTACCAATGCTTTCTCCGATCACAGCCCACAGCTTTCTACCAAACCACTGATAAAAAAGCCCAGCAAGGAAAGCACCAACCATTGCTCCCGGAAAAGCAAGTAATGTACCAATCCCCAGCATATTTCGTAAAATTCCAATCATAAAAGCTATGACTACGGCTGGACCAGGTCCCAGTATTACTGCCGCCATTACATTTACTGCGTGCTGCACTGGATACGCTTTAGCAATTCCAGCAGGAAACCATAAGAATTGTGCTCCTAATGTTCCAATTGCTACGAAAATTGCCATCAATGTTAATACGTGCGTTCTTCTCACTTATTCCCTCCTTTCTATAAAAAGTGAGCATAGGACAACAATAGGAATTACCGACAATATGCGGTATAGCTTACGTCCTACACGCCTCTCCCCAGTAGCTATGGATGCTAAAGGTAGACAGCAAAGCATAATATACATCCACTCTGTTCTTATGAAAAAAACCAGATCCTCCATGGACCTGGCTTTGTGTAAGAAAATAGAAAGACGTTGCGTCTACTACTTCCCTCCGCTGGTATTAACCAGATCAGGTCCATAAGAGTTAGAAACGTCACGTGTTTCCTCTCAGCCCACATATTGGGCACCCCTAGTAGTTAAGTAACTTGTGAATTTAATTATGCTTTCAGCAACTAACTGAATCAAGCATAACAAATATATTGTTATTTGTCATGGGAAAAAGAATATAGCGTATTAACCTACAGAGTTATTTTTATAAACGCGTAATTTTAATATCACTTAAAGATAGCAGTCTATTAAGTTTTATTTATAGTTATATGATATTTGTTGAATTTATGTTATTTGGAAATAAATGCCCTTACGACAAGATGAATTTAGCATAGGGTAAATAGAGATATATTAAAGAAAGGGTGAAGATAAAATGGTAAGCACTCCCTCTACGATTAGAGAATTACTTCAGAGTTTGGTGAACGAACAGATAGAGATCACTACTCCTTTTGGAACAGTAACAGGGACTCTTTTGAAGGTTAGATCTGACTATGTTGTCTTAATTGAAAATACAGGAGAACAAACATTGATTCGAATAAATAAAATTGAGTTGATTACTGAATTATAAAGGAGGAATAACGATGTTTTTATATACTTTTTCTGCTGAATTGAATACACGTGTAGGTTCTAATGTTGAAGTAGCTACAGATAGTAATTTAATAGAAGGTATTCTTTCGAACGTGACATCACAATTAGTACTTGTTATTGATGTTAGTAATGGTTATGGAACTGAAAAAATTTATATATCTTTGAATGCTATTAATTTCGTGCGATTTACGTAGCATAATCTAACATTTAGTTTTGTTCAATCTTCAAATGCGAAAACAGGTATGATTCTTCTTCTTTTTGAAGGATTATACCTGTTATTATAGTTTAACGGTATGGAATGTAGAGAGAGAATAAAAGGTCCCATTAAAAAACAATTATAGAAACGTCCAATATATGTATTCCTCTTAAAATACGCACTTGCTGGACAAACCTTGAATTAGTTCTTCAATTTGTAAAAATGACAGATTAATTGAATAGTGTGAAGGAACCTCGCATATATAATTTACTAATTAAATGTATTAAATTTTTGCTACAGAATTAAGTCCACTAAGAAATTAATTCTTCAGCAGGAGTTAAATAACTTGAAAAAGTGGTTTAAAATGGAGAATATCTTCGGTTACATAGCATTTGATAAATATATTCTTACGAAGAAAATCGTTTGAGATCAACGGCAAAATAGGGATTATAATTTCAAGATCAGTTTCTTAGTCGTCACAGGTAATAGCTCACTGTTTTAATGGTGATCAAAAACAATTTGTATTGTATACACTGGAATAATTGCCAACTCTACCAAAAGGATGAATCAGACATAATTAAGATATCAGAATTCAAACAAATCGAAGAACCAGTTACCTATGAAATATAGGTAACTAGTTACTTGAAGTTGTTTTAAAACTTGTTACAATTACTGGTTTCAGCCTTGGTTATATAAAATTGTAATGGTAATTCATAGTAATGCACTAACTTTAATATTTCCTATATATAGAATTGTATCTGTAAGTTGAACATCTGTTATTACTCATTGTTAATTTCATTAGTAATGCTATTAGTGATTAATAATGCTCTTATCCCTGCATTCCCAGTTACGGAAGGCTCTCTTTTAAGATTGATACAATTTATGAAATCAGTTAGTTGTACTTGTAGTGGATGTATAGAATCATCCACCTTAATAGTTTTGGTGAGAATAGAGCTTCGTATGTTGATTTCTTTTTTTAATAAATTGACGTCTATAAAAGCATCTTCAGCGAGAATTTGTATGGTTCTAATTTTATTTTTAGATTTAAAACTAGCTGACAGCTTTACGATTGTCTCTTGTGAAGACTTGGCAATGACCACAGCATGCTTAATTGTACCGTCAATTATTTTTCCTAACGCCTTAACTTCCATGAGTTTATCCTTAAGAATCTCTTGCAAAATATAAAGATCATGAATCATTAAATCCTCTACAACATCGATATTTTTAATTCTTTTATGGTAGGGGCTCATACGCTGAAATTCAATGCCAATTATTTTTTTATTTTCTAATACCTTTAGAAGTTCCTGAATTACGGGATTAAAAAGCTCAATGTGGCCAACTTGAAGTATGACCCCTGATTTTAAAGATTTATAAAGCAAATCTTTTGCTTGTTCTACTGTACTGGTCATAGGTTTTTCTAATAACATGTGTACTTTATTATCAATACACTTTAAACCAATATCATAATGAAACTTAGTTGGGACAGCTATACTAACAGCGTCAACTTCTTTTAAGAGATTATCCAATGATGGGAAAGGCTTAATACTGTATTTTTTAGCTATTTCATTTCTTTTCGTTTCATCTATATCATATATACCTATTAGTTGGCAGTGATGATACATAGACGAATACGTTCGTATATGATTCTCTCCCATATTACCAGTTCCAATTACACCAACTCTCATATAATTCTCCTCACTTTGAATACGAATTATTTACATGTTATGCATTAGCTAGAAAGTGAGGTAGACTGTCATAACGACAAATTTCAAAATTGGCAATTGGCCTGTGCGCAAATGATAGGAAGGAGTGTCAACATGATCAAATTGCTATTAATTGCAGAAGACACTTCAAAATTGATCAATAGGAATTTTTATTATTTAGAGCAGGAACTTAAAAATATGGTACATTTAACATTATGGAGAAAGTCTGGACACATTGACTATATAATAAGGAAGCTAGAAACTAGACCCGATTTTATATTACTTTTAAATGATATTAATCAACATATGTCACCAAAGATAAATGGTCTTGCTCATATTGATATACCAACTGGTTTATTTGTAAATGATGTTCATCGCTTTATAAGCCTTAGACGAAATTTTATTAATAAAAATAATATAGATTACTTGTTTTCTGTCATTAGAGATAAATTTTTAACATTATATCCTGAATTTCAAGATAAAATGGAATGGTTTCCGCATTTCGTAAATATAGATGTATGTAAAGACTATAAGTTAAAAAAAGATTTCAATTTATTATTGATGGGAGCGGTAAGTGATACGTATCCCTTAAGGCAAAAAATCATTAAGACGTATGAGGGGAATGCTGATTTCATTTATCACACGCATCCAGGTTATCAAAGTTTCAGAGAGAAAGAACAAGAAAAGATGATTGAGCAGAATTATGCAAAAGAATTGAACAGATCAAAGCTATTTTTTACTTGTCCATCTAGACATAATTATCCAGTTCTAAAATATTTTGAAGCACTTGCTTGTAAAACATTGCTATTAGCCCCTACCTTTAAAGAATTAGAAGATATAGGCTTTATTCCAGGAGTACATTTTGTAGCAATTGATGAAAATAATTTTGAAGAAAAGGCAGCATATTTTTTAGCTCATGAAACGGAACGGAAACAAATAATTGAACAAGGATACCGGTTTATTCATCAACACCATACTGTTCAGCATCGAGCACAACAATTAGTTAAGAAAATAGAAAAGATACTTCAATCACAATAATGGGAGGTTTTTGTTTGTCTTCTATACCTGAAAGTACTCAGATTGGTCATCATGTTACAATTGAGGATCACGTCACAGTTGGAGAGAATGTTGTAATTGGCCATAACTCTGTAATCTTAGAGGGAACAAAAATTGATAACAATGTAACGATTGGCTGTAATTGTGTTCTTGGTATCAAGCCAGCTATTAACCAAAGAATGCGGAAAACGTCGAATACTACCGAGTTAGTAATTAAAGCTGGTACACGGATTGGTCATCTAGTATCCATTTACGCTGGTGTTCAAGTTGGCGAAGAGGTATTCATTGGTGATCATGCGAGTATCAGAGAAAATACGATAGTCGGTGATAAAACGGTTATCGGTAGAGCAGCGATAGTTGAACTAAATACACAAATTGGAGACTCTTGTACTATTCAAACAATGGCATATATTACAGGGGATACCATAATAGAAGATAATGTATTTGTTGGTCCCTGTGTATCAATGTCTAATGATAAGTATATGGGAGCACGAAGTTATAGCCTAAAGGGACCTTTTATTAAAAATGGTGCCAAAATTGGGAATAATGCATCATTACTACCGGGGGTGAATATTGGAAACAACACGATAGTCGGTGCAGGTTCTGTTGTTACAAAGCACTTAGAAAATGGTGTAATAGCTGTAGGCATACCCGCAAAAAAAATAGGTTTATCAGAAGAGCGTTGATATAAATGGATACAAAGCAGATAGAAGATATTATGATTTTGATGCACAATCAATTCGAAGCAGTTGGGAAGAGAATAGGTAATGAATTTCTAATTCCAATAACTTTACTAGAAAAAGGTTACGGTGTTGAAAAAGAGTGGCTAGAAACAGAAAATTTGCTGAAAATTTTCATTACGAAGGCTCGTTATTTAGAAATAGATCAATATGATTATCAAGGTAATTACTTACATTATGACAGAAATCGTGTAGAGAATTGGAATGTTGAATTTATTAATGGTATTCCCAAAACAGTTTACACGTATGGAAAATATTTTAATCCGTCTACAATTGCTCAATATGGGCTGCAACATTATAGCATTTATTTAAAAGAGAAGAAATTAGCAAGTAAGCAAAAATTTTTAAAAGTAGCTAATTGGTTTATGCATCATCAAGATGAACAAGGAGGTTGGCCGTATCAATTTGATCTTCACTATTACCCTGGTAGGTTAAATAAAATCAAGTCTCCATGGTATTCTGCTATTGGATTAGGTATGGTCATGTCCGTTTTATCTAGAGCTACTGCGCTTACCAGAGATAAAAAGTATGAGCAAAGTGCATTAAAAGCCACTAAAATGTTTAAGATCCCTTCAAATAACAATGGGGTGCTAGCTAAGTTTGAAGACAAGTACATGTTTTATGAAGAATGTCCAACAGATCCACCTAGTTTTATTTTGAATGGCTTCATGTTTGGATTAATTGGATTATATGATCTTTATAAACAAAGTGGCGATGTGGAAACAAAAAAATTATATCAAGAAGGAATTGTTTCGCTAAAAAGAATGTTACCTTTATATGATTTGGGGTCACGCACTGCTTATGATTTAACGCATTATACAACGGATGGAGGTTATCCAAATGTAGCAAAGTGGGGATATCATATTACCCATATCCATTTATTAGCTGCATTAAACTCGATAGAGAAGGACGCAAAAATGAACGAAGCATTACAAAGATGGAAAGGCTATTTAGACGGAAAAGTGTCTACTGTATAATTCAAATAAAAGTATACAAATGAATTATTCTCCAAATAGGAAAGAATGTTATAGAAGCTCGATTCTAGGTAGGCTTGTACATCGCAGTGCTCCCCCTATTATGAGATGCGTAAGACAATAGGGGCAGTGCGTCTGTGTTTTCCCCTAAGTTGGGGATATCAAGGGGCTCTGGAATGAAAGATCATCGTTAATCCCGCATATAACTGGCAGTAAAATCCCCACTTCAAGCAATAGTGAAATCGATATGGATAAGTGTGGGATCAACTGCCAGTAAATGTCCGATTGGTTCCAGTGCCTTTAGGTCATACCCTTGTGGTACTAACAATCAGTGGGGGAAAACAAAAACCCCCAACTGATTGAAGTTTTACTTTTATTGTATCTGTATATTTAGTCTCATTTTCTCAGGTTTCTATTTTAAATTAAAAGTCATTCATTAAAATATGCTGAATAGCGTAGGCTGCTTTTCCGTCACCAAACCGTGGAGGAGAATGATTAGGAGTCTTTAGATTCCTGACATTATTTACTATTTGTTTCGTATTATATCCTGCTAGCTGATTCCAGCCGGTCTGTACAGTTTCAATCCACTCTGTTTCCTGCCTTAATGTAATACACGGAATTTGTAGCATATAGGCTTCTTTTTGTAAACCACCAGAATCAGTTAGAACTGCTGTTGCTTGAGCAGTTAATGCTAACATATCAAAATAATGTAATGGTTCTACTGTTTTGATATGAGGTAAATCAATTAATTCATTTAACTTATACTGTTTAATTTTACTTTTAGTTCTAGGGTGTAATGGAAGGACTACTGTTTTATCTAATTGTTGAAATGCAGTTAGTATTTGTTTTAAATGTTCGGGTTGATCGGTATTCTCTGCTCGATGAACAGTGGCAAGATAATAATTATTATTTGTAAGTGATAAATCTTCTAAAATGGTAGATTGTTGGATAGCATGATCTTTAAAGTAAAGAATAGAATCATACATAATATCTCCCGTTAAATAAACACCTCTGCTGATGCCTTCTTGTTCTAAATTATCAATAGCAGTTTGCGTTGGACAAAATAGCAATGTTGATAAATGGTCTGTAATCACTCTATTAATCTCTTCAGGCATTTTTTTATTAAAACTACGTAAACCAGCCTCAACATGAGCTAAGGGAATATGGAGTTTTGCTGCAGCGATGCTTCCTGCAAGGGTTGAATTCGTATCTCCATATACAAGTACAATATCAGGCTTAACAGACATCATGATCTTTTCTAATTCTAATAGCATTTTAGAAGTTTGTTCACCGTGAGAGCCAGAACCTATACCTAAATAATAATCTGGTTTAGCAAGCTTTAATTGGTCAAAAAAGATGGTAGACATATTATCATCATAATGTTGACC
This sequence comes from Virgibacillus salarius, assembly GCF_039521925.1. NCBI lineage: Bacteria > Bacillati > Bacillota > Bacilli > Caryophanales > Bacillaceae > Virgibacillus > Virgibacillus salarius. Next base: position 13,735 of record NZ_BAAACY010000044.1, read on the forward strand.
TGTGTGTACCATGATCTCTTTTATTTTGGATTGGGAATTGATCGCTTTAGATAACATGGATGCTTTGATAAACTGTGGCCTTGCGCCTACTATAGTTAAAATGTGCATTTCTTTCTCCTTTCTATATAAGGCTTACAGTATAAAATTATGATTTTTTATATCCTTATCACTAGTCTGCACATGACTTGAAAAGTAAAAAAATAGAATAAAAGAGTTAGATATCTAACACAACTTTAATACAGGAAAGGGGCATGAAAAATTGTCTAAAAAGGTATGCATGCTAGTTGCAGAACACCCATTTTTAGATTCTAGAATATTTAAACGAGAAGCCAAAAGTTTAAAAAATTTAGGTTATGATGTGACATTAATTGTTCCTAGAAAGGATGGATATTTGTTTGACATCGATGGTACTCCTATAAAAGATAAATTTACTTCTTCATCATTTATGCATGAAGGAATTAAGATAGTCACTTATTCATTTGAAGAAAGTAGAGCACCATTAAGCAAAGTCGTAGCTCCCGTATCTAAGTGGGAACAAGGGTTCAGTAACCCATTAACAGAACTTGGTATACAACAAAATGCAGACGTTTATCATGCTCATGAGTATTTATCGCTTTTTGCTGGGATTGGTGTAAAAAGGTTATTAAAGCAAAGGAATAAAGAAGTAAAGTTAATTTATGATAGTCATGAATTAACACCAGACCCTTTCGATCCTAAAAACCATGAGAGTCATCGCAATAACTTGAAAGAGAAGCTTTTAATTATGCTGAAAGAAGTTGATCAAATCATTACCATTTCACATTCGATAAAGTCTTGGTTTCTTTCCCAAGATCCCACATTTTCTGTAGAGGTCATATATAACTCGCATCCATTGGTTAAAGAATTTCAACCAAAGGACTTTACCGGAAATGGTCTAATTGCCTGTTACGAAGGTAACATTGATTATAAAAGGGGAAGTAAGGATAAAATAATACAAATTACAGAAAAATGTGCTGATTCCATCGGATTTCAATTTAAAATTATAGGTGGAACGAGGTTTGGTGATACATTTAAACTTCCCAATCATTTAAAGGATAAAATTAAATTAACTGGGTGGGTAGATTATTATTCTATTACACAACATATGAAAGATGTAGAAGTAGGTTGGATTGATTATGAAGATTTACATGAATCACTTAATCGTTCCTATGCGATGCCGAATAAATTCTTTAGTTATTTAAATAATGGTGTTCCTATTGTAGTAAACCGCTCCCACGAGATGGAATCTTTTTTACGAACCCATCGATGTGGTTTAGTAATTAATAAAAGAGATGCTACTGCTACAGATTATGCTGAAGCTATGCTATATTTAGCCAATAATAAGAAGGTATTGAAACAAATGAGTCTAAACGCTAGAAAAGTAATGGAAGAAACGTATTGCTGGGAGAAAATGGAGAACCGATTAGATAATGTATATCATGAGTTACTCAATAACTAGCGTAAAGCTCTTTTTTAGTTCGTTTCAGTGACCTGCTGTTTTACCCAATTTATCGTTAATGCAATTCCATCCTTAAAGTCAGTTTTACTATAGGAGCCAATCAAGCTCTGCAATTTTTTCATTGATCCCCTATGGCTGGTAACATCAGCTTTTCGATTTGGTTTTCTAAGGATCTCTCCTTGATAATTCATTTCATCAATGATCGTCTCCATTATATATTCAATCGATAACTGTTGGTCTGTTGTAATATTTACAGAATCTCCTGGAGGAATTACGGAATATAGTGTTGTCACGATATCGACAGTATCTTTCACATATATATAATCTCTTGTTTGTTGACCACTGCCATGAATTTCAGGAATTTCATTAGAAAGTATTTTTCTAATCGTTGTAGGAATAACCCCAGCTAGAGGTCCTGTGAAATTTTGTCTAGGCCCGTAATTATTAAATGGCCGAACAATAAATGCGTCTAGATCAAACATGGTTACATAAGACTGTAACATCAAATCAGCAGCAGCTTTTCCGGCGGCATAAGTTGTTGTAGGAGCTAAAGGATGATTTTCATCCATCGGTTGATACTGAGATGATCCAAATGCCTCTGATGATGAAAAATGACACAGTGTTTTAAATTTCTTTTTTCGTTGTAATTCTAATAAATTTTTTAAAACTATAACATTTGTTAAAAAGGCATTGGCTGGATTCATAAACGAATAATTCAATGCTTTGGTTGCACAGTTAAAAACAATGTCAATGTCGTGTTCTTCCATAATATAGTTTAGGGTTTCTTGGTTTTCGGCATTATCGATATAAAGCGTTGTATTATTCTTTTCCAGAGCAGAGGTTAAATTTTCTTTGTTTCCGGTAAAAAGATTATCCAAAATAATAATTTCTTTAGCTTTTTCTTCTATTAATTTATCTATTAAGTGACTTCCAATAAAGCCCGCTCCACCAATGACTAAAATAGTGCTGTTTTTAAGTGACTGCCTTTTCATGTTGCCCTTCCCTTCCATGTTTCATTTAATAATTCAATCGTGACTGTCCACCGTCTACACTAATTGTAGATCCAACGATCCACGAAGCTTTATTTGATGCAAGAAAAACAGCAGTATTTCCTATCTCCTCTGGTTTACCAAGTCTTCCTGCTGGTATGTTAGCTTGTGCATAATTGTCTAAGAAGTGTGGGTCGTTTTTAATTCGTCGTTTCCATTCCTTGTTGGGGTGGAAAATAGCACCTGGAGCAATACCATTAACACGAATATTATGTTTTATTACTTCAGAGCTAAACGATTTTGTGAAACTATTTAAAGCGGATTTTGAAGCGTTATAAGCTGGAACTCCCCCTGATTCCTTTCCGTAAATAGAAGAGATGTTTATAATTACTCCGGACCCTTCAGCAATCATGTGCTGACTTGCTAATTGACTTAAATGAACAGCAGCGATAAAGTTGAGATTCATCGCTTCATTAAAGAGATTGGGGGGTGTTTCTAAAATACTTTTTCCATAGCTAGCCCCTGCATTATTAACAAGAACATCTATTGTATTAAAATCGTTTATAAAATCAGATATTAATTGTTCTCTTTGCTGATTATTTGCGATATCTTTTGTATAAATCTTGACACCAAGTTCCTTTTTTACTGCTTCTAGTTCTAACTTATTTCTAGCTACAATACCCACCTTGGCCCCTTCCTTTAGGAAGGCTTCTGCTATTGCTTTACCAATTCCTTTTGTTCCACCAGTAACAAGTACTTTCTTACCTTGTAATTGTAAATCCATAAGTTATCCTCCAATATTTCATGTAGCGGTGAAAAATACATCACATATTTCAATTATATGTATGAATATTTTATTTAGAGTGTTAATACTTTATTAAGTAGAAAGAAGGACTATATTCAATTCAGACAGTAAAGATAGGGGGATTTTTTTGAATCAAAAGGTATGTATGTTGCTATGTTACCTTCCTTTTCTAGATTCACGTATATTTGAATGTGAGGCCAAAAGCCTTTTAAATCATGGTTTTGATGTTACGATTATTGCACCACGAAAAGGCGGTCTGCTATTTCATGCCGATGGAAAACCATTTTCCAAGCAATTTCGTGATAAGGTTTTTTATTATCAAGGCATTAAAGTTGTTACCTATGATAGTGAAAAAAGATCCGTTAATTATTTATCTGATCCTCTTTATCAACTAGGATTGAAAGAGAATGCAGATTTCTATCATGCCCATGAGTTGAATTCATTTACATATGGTAAAGAAATTAAGTGTGCTTTAAGACAGCAGAACAATAAAAAGGTTAAATTAATATATGACAGCAGACAAATAATTCCAGACCCATTCTCTTTAAAAATTAATGCTGAAACAAAGCAAAGATGGATGAGGACACTCCAAGATAATTTAAAAAAGGTTGATTACATTGTTACAGTATCTGAATCGATTAAATCCTGGTACTTATCTATAGATCCATTGCTATCCATAGAGGTCGTGTATAATGCGCCATCATTAACACCAAATATCAAGAAAAAAAATGGGTCTAATCATTCACTTGTGGTAGCACATGAAGGAAATATATCAAAAGAAACCTTTGAGAAAATAAAAGCAATAACGGATTTTTACAATGAAGATAATAATATTCACTTTAAGATCATTGGTGGTCCAAGATACGGGGAAACACTTTCCATACCAAAACATTTACAATCAAGGATAGAGCTATTTGGTTGGATTAATTATCATGATCTACCGAAAGCCATGGAGGATGTAGATATTGGGTTAATAGATCTTGATCCATCATATTCACTTAATAATGCCTTTACCATGCCTGCTAAATTATTTAGTTATTTAAACAATGGCATCCCTGTTATAGGAAATAAATGTAGTGATCTAGAGAAATTTATTAGAACGTATTACTGTGGAATGGTAATTAATAAACGAAATCCTAGCTATTTGGATTATATAGATGCGATACAATATTTGCACCAATATACGAATGAATGGCAGATAATGAGTAAGAATGCAAGAAACGTTATGCAAGAAACCTATAGCTGGAGTCATATGGAAAAACGTTTATTGGCGGTTTATCAATCCTTAGTTGGAAACCGACAACCGTATTTTCTGTTATAGAATGAATTGAGGCTATTATTGGGAGGGTAATAATGCATACAGATGTTTGTTTTTTATTAACGGAGCATCCTTTTCTGGATGCTCGTATTTTTAAAAAGGAAGCGAAGAGCCTGTTAAAACAAGGGTATCGTGTAACGATGATTGTGCCCAGAATAGAGGGGTATTTATTTGATATTGACGGTAGTACATTTACTGAACGTTTTCTAGAAAAAACGTTTTATTATGAAGGCATAAAGATAGTTACATATGAGCAAATGTTCCCGGAAAAAAATATAAAAACATTGCATTATAACCTCCAGTCGAAAAAGAATAATCAGTTTTCAGATCCGTTAACACAACTAGGGATTGAGCAGGATGCTGATATTTATCATGCACATGAATTTTTTTCTTTATATTCTGGTATTTTGATCAAACGTGCATTCATGTCTCAAGGAAAACGATGCAAACTTGTTTATGATAGTCATGAATTAGAACCTGACCCCCTTTTAAAACAGCCTATCCAAACGTTGAAAATAAAAATTCAGATGCTGAAAATAATGCTAAAAGAGTTAGATTATTTGGTAACTGTATCTGAATCAATTAAAGAGTGGTATTTATCCTTTAATCTCAATCTCCCTATAGAAATAATTTATAATTCTCCACCGTTAGCTAGGGATTATGTACCGAAGAAAACGAACAATTCCGAATTAACGCTTGTGTATGAAGGCACAGTAAATAAAAAGAGAGGGAGCTTTGATAAATTTGTTCATATATTGGAATTAGTTAATAAGCAAATGTCTGTAAAAGCCAAAATAATTGGGGGATGGAAGGCAGATAAATACGATAATAATCATTACAACCTAACGAATATTAATGATCATATTGAATTTGTTGGTTGGCAGCATTATGATTCCATACCAAAAGCTATGAAAGATGCAGATATAGGGTGGATTGATTTAGACGTCAGCCATTCTTTAAATAACAGATTTGCTATGCCAAATAAGTTCTTTAGTTATTTAAACAATGGTGTTCCTGTTTTAGTAAATCAATGCAAAGATATGGCTGAATTTATTCAAACGTATCGATGTGGTTACGTTGTCCCCAAACTAAAGGCTGATGCGCAAGATTACGTAGAAGCTTTACTTTATTTAGAAAATTATAAGCTTGATGAGATGAGTTATCATGCACGAGAGATAATGGAGTCTATGTTCAGTTGGGAGCATATGGAAAATAGACTATTTAAAGTGTATAAAAAATTAATGGATGGATAATTGGTAGAATAGTGCTAATTAGCCATCGAAAAGTGTCCGTTTGTAGTGTAAAGCGACGGGTTTAACGCACGTAAAATATTTAAGAAATAAGAATGAATATGAAACAATGGGCGAAAACATAACGCCTAAATATTAATATACGAGGAGAATTCTAATGAAAGTCTTACATTTACCTTATGGTGCCCCTATGATTGAATTATGTAGGGCATTACGAGCAAAAGGAGTCGAGGCGACAGCATGCCATTTTAACGACAATATATACAAGTTTCAACCAGATATGTGCCTACATTTAAATTTATTACCACCTACGGAAAGGGAAAAAAGAATTAACGAATTTTTAGAAGAAGCGATGCAAACCTATGACATCTTTCACTTTCATTTTGGTGAAACTTTTTTTTCTGATAAAAGGGATCTAGCCATGTTAAAGCAAGCAGGTAAGAAAATGATCGTACATCACCATGGTTCTGATATTCGCGTATTGTCCGTTGCAAAGCGTTTAAACCCATATGTTCGTGTGAAACCTGAATGGACGGAAGAAAAAATATATAGCAATGTAGAGACTCTTTCAGGCTATATTGATCATGCCGTTGTCCAAGACCCTGAATTGGAAGGGTATATTTCACACATGTATAAACATACACATATTATTCCACATACTATTAATGTCCGTAATTTTAAGCCAAAGTACCCTGACCCACGAAAAACATCTCCACTTGTTGTTCATGCTCCTACCTCGCGCGATCTTAAGGGGACAGAATTTATTTTACAAGCTGTTCATGATTTAAAGGAATCAGGAATACCTTTTCAGTTTAAATTGCTTGAAGGGATTACATATGAAGAGACAAGGAATCTGCTGTCCCAAGCTGATATTGTTATCGATCAGTTACGAATTGGGGCTAGCGGGTATATTAGTTCTGAGGCAATGGCCTTCGGAAAGCCTGTTATTTGCTATTTAAGGGAAGACCTAGTGACTAAATATCCCGGTAATACCCCAATCATAAATGCGAATCCTTCTACGATTACAAGCGTACTAAAAGAACTAATCCAAAGACCAAAGAGCTGGAATAAGCTTGGAAAAAGGGGAAGAAAATATATTGAGACATATCATGATTCTCCAATAGTCGCACAACGTTATCTTGATATTTATAACGAACTAAAGTAGTAGTTTTAGAGGCGGTAGTTGATTTTATCCTTATAAGTGCTAATGTACAGTCATTCTACAAGTGGATTCGTATGTTATAGTATCTTTCTTTGTAGAAATGAGGGTGAATAATGATAACAAATCAACAAGAAGCATTAGCGAATGTGGCAGTAATTGGACTTGGGAAAATTGGATTAACGATAGCTGCAGTATTTGCGAATAATAATTATAATGTCTATGGATCGGATATAAATAAGGATGTTGTAGCTACAATTAATCAAGGTAAATCTCATATTGTTAATGAACCTGGCTTAGATAAGTTGGTTTTGACAGCTCATAAAAGCAAGAACTTATCTGCAACCACTGTGACAGCAGAAGCTGTTACGAAATCGGATATAGTTGTTGTAATTGTCCCTGTACTAATCGATAATCAGTACAATGTAGATTATCAATTGATAGATGCTGCCGTTAAAGATATAGCTAGTGGGATTAAAAAAGGTACACTAGTTATTTTTGAAACGACTATTCCTCCTGGTGATACACAACATCGGTTTGGTAAAAAGATAGAAGAGCTATCTGGTTTACGCTTAGGAGAAGATTTCTACCTCGCTTATAGTCCAGAGAGAGTTTATTCCAATCGAATAATAGAAGATTTAAAAAAATATCCAAAGGTTGTTGGTGGAGTTAATGAAAAGAGTTTGGAATTAGCTGTAAAATTTTATAAAAATGCTTTACATTGTGAATTGATTGAAGTGAGCTCAATAGAAACAGCTGAGTTTTCTAAAATTGCAGAATGTGTATATCGTGATGTGAATATTGCACTTGCAAATGAGCTAGCTCAGTTTGCAGAAACAAAAGGCGTAAATATGTCAGAAGTAATAGTAGCAAGTAATAGTCAGCCATATTCACATTTACACACACCTGGAATTGGTGTTGGAGGACATTGTATTCCAATATATCCATATTTTTTTATTAATAAAGGTTTGAAACAAGGAATGACACGGTTGGCAAGGACAATTAATGATCGTATGGCTAATTATGCTATTGCTAAGATTGAAAAGGAACTTGGAAGCTTAACAGACAAAAATATTCTCATTCTAGGATTATCGTATAGAGAAAATGTAAAGGAACCAACTAAGTCTACAACATTACTTTTAATGGACCAACTAACGAATATGCGATCAAATGTATTTGTAAATGATCCTTTATTTACGAATGAAGAAATTAAATCATATGGAGCTTCGCCTTTATCTTTACAGGATAAATTTGTTTCTGAAATTGATGTTGTAATCCTTCAAGCTTTTCATGATGCTTATACTGATTTAAGTTTTGAAGAGTTCAAAAATTGTATGCTAGTTTTAGATGGCCGAAATAAACTAAATAAAAATGAGATCAGTAGTCTGGGGATTACTTATAGGAGTATAGGTAATGAAAAGCCAAAGGAGGAGTTATGATGTTTAACAATAACAAATTAACCCCTATTCCAATGGTAGATTTAAAAGAAGAATTATATCTAATAAGAAGTCCAATTATCGAGACGTTAGGTGATGTCTTAGATAGCGGTGAGTATATACTAGGAGAAAAAGGAGAGAAATTAGAAAAGGCAATAGCGAAATATGTAGGAGCATCGTATGGTGCCGGAGTAGCAAATGGCACTGATGCTTTAGAATTGTCCCTTAAAGCTTTAAATGTTGGGGACGGAGATGAAGTAATTACTACTCCGTTTACTTTCTTTGCTACTGGTGAAGCCATCGCACAAGTCGGTGCTACTCCTGTTTTTGTAGATATTGAAGAAGAAACATATAATATAGATCCTGCAAAAATTGAAGAACAAATTACGGAAAAAACAAAAGCCATTCTTGTAGTACATTTATATGGTCAAATTGCTAGAATGAAAGAAATCATAGATATAGCTAAAAAATATAACTTGAAGGTGATTGAAGATGCTTGTCAGGCAATTGGAGCAGAAGATGATAGAAAAAGAGTAGGATCGATTGGAGATATTGCTTGCTTCTCTTTTTTTCCTTCAAAAAATCTCGGGGCATTTGGTGACGCAGGAATGATAACTACGAATCAAAAAAAGGTTTATGAACAAATTTGTAAACTCAGAAATCATGGTAGTAAGGAAAAATATTATCATTCATCAATTGGTATGAACAGTAGGCTTGATGAATTTCAAGCTGCTATTTTATTAATTAAATTATCTTATTTAGATATTTTCCTGCATCAGCGAAGGGAGGTTGCAAGGCGGTATACAGATAACTTTAAGGAATTTGTGAAAAGCCCAGTAATACCAAATAACAAAGCGCATACTTTCCATCAGTATTGTATTGAATTAGATAAAAGAGACGAACTTGCACTAGAATTAAGAAATTATGGAATTGCCTCTGCTATTTATTATCCAATTCCTCTACATTTGCAGCAGGCTTTTCATTATCTCGAATATAAAGAAGGGGATTTCCCGATAGCAGAAAAAGTAGCTAATAGAATACTTGCGTTGCCTATATATCCAATGCTATCTATTCAAAAACAAGAGTATGTGATTGAAAAGGTTTTAAACTTTTTAAATAGCGGTCTATAAGCCATAGATAAACTAATTACGCCCATAATTGTAGAGGAGTAATGAACTAGTCTTATGGGCGTTTTTATGCTTTGCTTTCTTAGGACTATTAATAAGCTCTAATGATTTTTTTGATTAGTTAATCATTTATAATTTACAATAACAAGTAGTGAAGAAGCTATAGTCGGCTATATATACGTAATACTTATTCAATCCTTTTCATTTATTTTAGGACTTTTATTATTTATCCTAGGAATTATGTTGTTAATAAACTCATTCCATTTGCTACCGTTATTTTTGGTAATACTTTCTTTGTGTTCTCTAATATTATAAATCGTAAAATCCTGATAATGTAGCTTAGATTGCTTTACTAATTGCAATAAGATGCTTACATCTTCATACAGCCTTCCACTTTCAAAATCGATTACTGGAAAGCCACCTACTTTTTTTAAAATCGATGTTCGATATATCCTCGGTCCGAGAGGGAAGGAATAAGACATCAACTCAGCTTCTCCGTCAACGCTTTTCCCCTTACTTATTCCTTTAAAAAGTATGTCTTCATTTACTTGTTTCCATCTCCTAAAATTACCGTAGAGCACGGATGTTTCCTTCGAGAGCTTTAATAAGTACTTTTTTACAATGGATACTGCATTAGGATCTAGCCAATCATCGGCATCAAGCTCTACTATAAATTCAGATGTAACATAAGGTAGTAGTTTATTTAAGGCTTTAGCCTTGCCTCCATTATTTTTGGTAAATAATCTTACCTGTTCTCTATTATCCCATTGTAATAGTTTATTTAAGGAGTTATCTGTAGAGCCATCATCGATGATTAGTATTTGATCAAATGGTTCTATTTGTAAAGTGCATGAAGCAACGGCGGTTTCTACATATTTTTCCATATTATAATTTGAGATTAATACAGTAAGAGAAGGAGAACTTCGTTTATTTTTTTCTAATTGGTATTTTTCTATCATTAATTGTTTTTCCTTATTTGTAGAGGTGACTGTTTGCCATGCTTGCTTAATCAAACCTTCTTTGTTAACTTGACATGATTTATCTATATTCGCAATCCAAGCAGGCAAAAAGGCTTCTTTAAATGGAGTTTTAACGTTGGAGAACCCACCTATTTTTTTAATATACGCAGTCGATACGAAAAGTGGCAGATAAATAATACTATGATGGTCATGGCAGCACGTTGCTAACACTGTCTTTGGTTGTTTAAGCTGAAGCTTTTCTGAGGAGATATGTGGAGATAGACAATGTGTGTGACTTAGAAATAAAGCATAGGGGGTAATCATCTGATCTATCACATTATTTAGTTCTTTTTCTAAGTCATTCTTAATAGGAACAAAATCAAAATGGATAGACCAATCACTAAACTGACTACTATCTAAAACTACATTTTCTTCTTGAAATACAATAACAGAATTTATTCTCTTATGAAGAGCACGTAAAGAAGCTATCATTTTATAGAATACTTTTTGATTGAAAGGAAAGATGATAATGGCTGATATATCTTTCAACATTATAGACCGCCACCTTTGCATAGTATTAAAAAATCGAATAGTGTAGGTGCCATATACAGAAAATCTATATAGTATATGCTTTTTAAGTCGCTTAAGTGCATGGCTTAATTTAGGATAGAAGTAACAAAATTACTTTTAGCAAAGAGGTAAAACTAAATAAAGACGTTGGCGGATTTAATAGTCATTATTATTTCTGTAAGTCCTAGTAATCAATTAACTTTTAAAGTTATTAAGTTTTAGCGAGTGGCTGATTAATGATCTATTGTTATTTGTCATGGGGAAAAGAATATAGAGTATAATGCCATAATCTAGTAAACTAATACTACTACTAAAAGGATAAACGAAAATACAGAACGTAAGGAGAAATCGAATGGCAGGCCTATTAGTAATACATAGTCTAGAAAAGCGAACAAAAGATTCTATCATATTTCCGATATTTAATCTTACTATAGAGAAAGGAGATATTACTGCTGTTTATTCCACATTAAATATAAGAAAAGTGCTGTTAGAAATAATTTCTGGTAAAACGCTGGCATCGAAGGGGGAAATTCGTATCAATGGCGTTACAATAATGGAAAATAGAAATCTATTTTTATCAGGAGTGGTCCTAGCCTTCTATGAGGACGGGATATATGACAGATTAAAAGTAAGAGACTATTTCTCATTCTATCGAGCAATTTACGATAGTAATCAAACGATTGATCAACTTTTGCGTATCACGCAGCTGCAAGATAAACAAAACCAAAAAATAAAAACGCTAACGTATTCTGAAAAACAGCGCGTCCGTTTTGGAAAACAATTGCTTCAGCATGCTGAGTTATATATTTTTGAAGAACCAGATTTAAACGTCGATGTTGAAACAAGACAAGTATTTATTGCTATTACGAGAAGATTGCAGCATGAAGGGAAGGGTGTTCTTATACTAACTGGTAATTTGGAAAGTGCGCTAACTATTGCTGATCAAGTTCTTCGTATAGATGAATCAGGTTTACAACAAATTCCTACAGAGAAAGGAGAAAGTGATTCGATATTAGACGATCCAATGCTTGAAGCAGAAGTACAGCCTTTTCAGTTAAATAAAATACCAACGAAAGTAAATGACAAAATCGTGCTATTTGATCCTCCTGAGATTGATTATATTGAAAGTAATGATGGACAATCTCACATATACAGTAATGGTAATCTCTTCACTAGTGCATCTACATTAAATGAATTGGAAAGCCGCTTGGAGCATTTTGGATTCTTTCGCTGCCATCGCTCTTATATAGTTAATTTGCAAAAGGTACGTGAAGTCATAACATGGACACGTAATAGTTATAGTTTAATTCTAAATAATAAAGAAAAGACCTCCATTCCATTGTCCAAATCAAAAATGGCACAATTGAAGGATATGTTAGGAATGAAATAGACTCCATTCATCCATTCAATGGCTCCATTCACGGTAAAAATACTGCTAAATTGCAGATTTTTTCCTATGCTGAGGTTACACGAAACAGTTATCAGCATAGGAGGAAAATGAATGGAACATATTATACAGGTAAAATCACTTGCTAAGATTTATGGCAATCAAGCTGCATTAGAAGATGTAAATTTTACGGTGGAAAAAGGAAAAACGTTTGGATTTTTGGGGCCAAGTGGAGCTGGGAAAACGACCACTATTAAAATTTTAACTGGCCAATTATTACAAACATCTGGAGAGGCCACGGTTTTTGGAAAACCAGCATCATCTTTAAATAAACCACAGTACCGACGTGAATTTGGAGTAATTACAGATAATAGTGGGCTATATAGTCGATTATCTATTGAGGATAATTTAAATCTATATTGTCAGCTGTATCAAGTTTCAACGAAACGGATTGGAGAGGTATTGGAAATGGTAAGTCTCTCTGAAGAACGAAAAAAGCAGGTAGCTAAGTTGTCAAAGGGGATGTTTCAACGCGTCATTTTGGCAAGGGCATTACTGCACAAGCCAGCGCTTTTATTTCTTGACGAACCGACGTCTGCTCTAGACCCTGCCAATTCAGCACTTATTCATCAAGGATTACGTGAACTGAACAAGGAGGGGACAACGATTTTTTTAACAACGCATGATATGAATGAAGCTGAAAACATTTGTGACCGTGTAGCATTTCTTCATCAAGGAAGAATTCAGTTGCTAGATCAACCGAAAAAGCTTCGTAGGCAATTTGCGGAAGCTTCCGTATGCATTGAACTAAAAGATGGTAGAGAAATTAATGTACCAGCTGGTCCAGAAGGAGCAAAGGACATATACGATTATTTTGCATCAGATCAAGTAGTCTCTATTCATTCCAATGAACCAACACTTGGAGATATATTTGTAGAACTAACAGGGAGGAAACTGGTATGACTTTTTCAATGAAAAGAATGTACGCTATCTTTCTAAAGGATTTAAAGGATTTATCGAAGAATATGTTTATTACTTCCTCAATGCTAATGCCACTATTAATTGCTGTGCTATATTCGAGAATGGATGAGCTTTCTATAGATATGATTTATCTAGTTATTAATCTTTCGTTCTCTACAATCGGAGTATTTGTGCAAAGTGCCATTATTGCTGAAGAAAAAGAAAAAAATACCTTGCGTGGTTTAATGCTTTCTCCCGCAACTATTCTAGAGATATTTGGTGGTAAGAGCTTAGTTACTTTTTTATTGACACTTCTAACCATCATACTATCAGCAAGATTAATAGATTATGAGCCATCAAGTATAAGTCTCATTGCTATTGCACTGATAATCTCATCTGTTTTTTATATTGGTCTTGGTACACTAATGGGATTATTAACGAAATCAGTTGTAGAAGCATCTGTCATTACGTTACCAATTATCTTTTTATTCGGTTTTAGTACGTTGTTACAAACATTAATCAATACTTATCCAATTCTGTCCTTTATTGAATACTTACCAAATGTTCAACTGGCAGAATTGGCAAAAGAAGTGCAGCTTGGGGCAGGTATCGAAGATATTTGGGGTTATTTAGCTATCATTTTGGTATGGGGAATAGGAATTTGGCTGTTAACGACCTGGTTTTATAAAAAGAAGGAGACTGCTGGATAGCAAGACTGATAAACATTATTTTGAATGCTTGGTATTAGAGTTATTTGTGTAAATTGAAGTGCAAGCTTTATTGATTTAGGTGAAGAAGGATGTAATTTCGTTGAAAGCGAATTTCTCCGGTATGATTCTAGGTTTCTTATGTACGATAAGTTACAGGAATCGAAGTGAAAAAATTATAAATTGCCATTTTACCGTGACAAAAAAAGCTACCCCAAATGCTTCGTAGACATTTGGGATAGCCTTTGTTTCTGTAGGAGTGATATATTTTTTATTAGAACTATAAAATATCTAATCTAATTACTAATGCAATCAATACTTGTAATAGAACTTGGATGTTAATAGCAATATCAGTATCCGTTGTGGATACTTCTACTCCGCGTGAGTTTTCAATATAAACTTGCTGTTTGTTAATTTGGCTAGATTTTAATTTTGCGAACAGATCTTGAGTTATTTCGTCTGCTTTATGACCATCTGCAATCGAAATGCTAATTACGATAGCAATTGCTACCTGAAGCGCAACTTGGAGATTAAGTGCAGCTTGGATATCTGATGAGGATACCTCTACATCACAGGAATCCTTAATAATAATGGATTCGAGAGACTTTTGCACATTATTTAATTCTCCACTTGCCTCCTGATCCACCGTGGAATCTTTATCAAATGGGTGACACATGGAAGTGTCTAGTGCTCTCCATTTTTTGTCATCGCCACAGCTCTTGTCACATGAATCAAAACGATCATCGAATCTGTCACGATCGCAATGATGGTGTTTATCGCGTCTATCGCAGCTATCACAGATATCCTTAAATCGATGGCAATCGCATTTTCTCCTATGGTCTCTTACATCATCAAATGCTCTTGATCTAGGCATACTATTATTTCCTCCTTCTTCTCGTTTAGAATATTTTATGATTAAGAGTGGAAATAGGAAGGGTGATTGTACTAAGATATACTACCTATTTATTGCTATAGATAGATATTTTTCTCAGAAAGAGGTGAAGCCCGGTACATATCCATTGATTTACCAGGCTTCATTATGCATGCTATACCATATATAGGAAGGAAGTTAATTTTATAAATAGTTTATTTGTCTAGTATCCAATATAGTTTAATAACTATTATTCCTTGTTTTCATTGGTATCTTTATTTTCTTGCGTAAATTCTTCCACATTTTTTCTTAATTGATTAACCATATTTCTGACCATTTCTTTATCCTTTTCATCTAATTCTTTTGTCTTTAACGATGCCCCATGTTTTTTTAGTGTAGCATCTAAAAGGAAATCTACAATTTGACCTGGGGCATTATTACTGTTTTTTTCACTGTTTTTACTCAATCCAATCACCTCCATACGATTTTTATATAGTATATTCTTAGAAAGGGTAATCGTGTTAAGGATAGTAGTCTATTTAATATATATAGCTAAGGGTTCTGGATGTAATTATCTATTTGTAAAGTGAATATCCCAAAAACTGTGCTTGTATAAGGAAAGCTAAGTCAGGTGGGCGTTTGTATGGATAATGAAAGATTATGGAATGCAAACAATAAGCAGGTACAGTTCTCTAATAGAGGAGCATGTCAGATGTATTATGTTTGTTAAATCACATAAGTAGCATAGTATCTAAATAAAGAAAAATACAAACTTATCCACCAATTGGCTAAGTTTGTATTTTTTATATGTGGATCATGATTAAATTAATGGAGCATAGCGGGCTCGAACCGCTGACCTCTTCGCTGCCAGCGAAGCGCTCTCCCAGCTGAGCTAATGCCCCGTACATAAATTGATTATAGATAAGTATGGTTGTTTTTGCAAGTCCATCAACATCAGTTAATCTGTGTTCATGGTACTTATTTACTATTTTAGAGAATTAATAGTAATATAGTTTTGAATTTACCAAAAATTTACTAATTTATTATAGATTATCAATGTTTGTTATGCGATAGTAAAAGTGTGTCATGTCAACGTAATACATGACAATAAATTATTTATCCTTAAGGAGGGAGAAGATGCGAAAATTACGGGTGAAACAGTCTTTTTATTTGGTTCTTATTTTTACGTTGATTTTAATGAATTTTTCACCAGTATTAAGTACATCTGTGGCCGCGACAGACGACGGAGAAACAACGGAAGAGTTGTTTATATCAGAGTATATCGAAGGTAGCTCCTATAATAAGGCCATTGAAATTTATAATGGTACAGGGGAAGAAGTGGATTTGTCAGGCTATCAATTGGCGCTTTATAGTAATGGTGCTAATGAGCCTAGTCAAACAATGACATTGGATGGTACGTTGGCATATGACGATGCATATGTAATTGCTCATCCAAATGCAGATGAGGCAGTATTAGAGGTGGCAGATCAAACAAATGGTAATGTAATTAATTTCAATGGGAACGATTCCATTGCTTTGCAACAAAATGCTAGTAATTTGGATGTTATTGGTATAATTGGGGATGATCGTAATTTTGCGAAGGATGTAACACTAGTAAGGAATTCATCCGTTATTGCTCCTGTTTCCAACTATGACGAGGGACAGTGGACCAATTATGACAAGGATACATTTGCATATCTCGGTGATCATACCGTAGATGGCGTTGATCCGGGTGAACCAGGTGAACCTGATCCAGAGAATCCTGATTTAATTACCATTGATGAAGCTAGGCAGCTTAATGATAGAACAGCTGTAACTGTAGAAGGAATTGTTACAGTAAATAATGATGCTATTAGTAATGGTACTCAATTTACAACATACATTCAGGATGATACTGGCGGCATTAATCTATTCTCTTTTGAACAAGGTGAATTACCAGATGTAAATAAGGGGGATCTAATCAAGGTTGTTGGCCAGTTAGATTCTTACAATGGGCTAAAAGAGATCGTTCCTTCCAGTGTAGAAGTATTGGGAACAGATCAGCAACTACCTGAGATTCAAGAAGTAAGCTTAGAAGCATTACAAAATGAAACTACTGCAGAATCGCTTGAAGGTGAGCTTGTACGTGTGAATGGCTTTCTTTCAAGTATTCCAGAGAGTCCGGCTGGTGGAGGATATAATATCTCCTTTATTGATGGAGATTTTAATGGAACAACTTTACGCGTCATGGAAAATGCATTAGATGTCACTCAAATAGCTGAAGAGAAGTGGTATGACGTGACAGGAATCGTCAGTCAATATAACAGCTATCAATTGATTCCAACGGAGCAAAGTGATTTTCAACTAGCTGCAGAACAACCTGATCCACCATCTGCTGCAGGCGAGTATGAAACGACAGTTGAGCGTGTAACAGATGGGGATACTATTCGTATTGCTAATCCAGTATTAGGTGAAACAAGAGTTAGATTTGTTAATATGGATACACCGGAAACCTATGTAGCCCATAATGATGACCCAGCTAGAGATGAGATAAATGAAAATCAAAAATTTCATGGGGATGCTGCGACTGCTTATATGAATGATTTAATCCAGCCAGGTGATGAGGTAATCATTCGGCTTGGCGACACACCAACAGACGATTATGGGAGATTATTAGCAGAGGTTATTCGCAAAGAAGATGGAATGAATATTAATTTAGAAATGGTTGAACAGGGTTTCGCTTCAACGTATTTTATTGCACCATTTAATGAAGAGGTTTATCCAGAATATCAGGCTGCTGTAAAGGATGCAAAGGATAACGGGCTTGGTATTTGGAATCCAGAAAAACCTTTATTGGAATTGCCGTTTGTTTTTCGAGCAAATGATGATCAGAAAGGCTTCCAACGATATGTAGGTAATTCGGATACAAAGGAGTATGTTGTACCAGATAATTGGGCAGATGTACCAGTTGAAAAACGTGTATTTTTTGCAAGTCCTGAAGAGGCAGAATCCTATGGATATACTCCTGCTGGGGACCGAGTAGATGAAAATTTACAAGTACAGTTACTTGGATTTAATGATTTACATGGGAAGATCGATCAGGAATATGAATTAGATCCTGATGGCGATGGCGTATCAAAGATGTATGGAAGGATCGACTATGTTACTTCCGCTATTAAAGAAAGAGAGCAGGATCACCCTAATTCTTTCGTCGTACATGCAGGTGATATGATAGGCGGTAGTTCACCTGTATCAGGTTTATTACAGGATGAACCAACCGTTGAAGTTATGGAGACGATCGGGTTTGACGTTGGCTCTGTTGGAAATCACGAGTTCGATGAAGGAACAGAGGAACTGCTGAGAATGGTAAATGGCGGAGAGCATCCTGAAGGAAAAGGTACTCCTGAATATGACGGTATGGATTTTCCACTGCTTTGTGCAAATTGTGTGTATAAAGGAAGTGGTGATCCTATGTTATCTCCATACTACATTGAAAAAGTAGATGGTGTAGATATTGGCTTTATCGGTGTTACGACAGAGGAGACAGCTAATATTGTCATGCCTGAAGGAATCCAAGATATTGAATTTACTGATCCGATGATTGCTGTAAATGATGCGGTTGCGGAGTTGCAACGACAAGGAGTCGAATCAATTGTTATCCTCGCACATATTCCAGCAGAGCAAGATGGTGACGGTGCGACAGGAGAGGCTGCTGATTTAGCCAGAAATGTGGATGATGCTGTGGACGTAATTCTTGCAGCTCATAACCATCAAGTTGTTGATGGTATGGTAGATAATAAGTTAATTGTCCAAGCTTCAGAATATGGAAAGGCGTTTGCTGATATTGATTTAGAAATCGATCGTAAAACTGGCGATATTATTCAAAAAGAGGCGGAGATAGTATTTGTTGATCAAAGTAAATATACGCCAGATGAAGATGTTACCGCGATATTGGAGAAGTATCAAAATCAAATTGGGCCAATTTTGAATGACGTAATCGGATATAATGCCACTGATTTAACTGGTGATTACATTGTTGATGGAGATCATGGATTAGGGAATTTACTCGCTGATGCTATGAATTGGGCCATGGATAGTGACTTTGCAATGATGAATGGCGGAGGAATCCGTGATGATCTTCTTGCTGGTGAAGTGACATGGGGAGATTTATATAATATTCAGCCATTTGGGAATACGTTGATGACTGTTGAAGTAACCGGAGATGATATTTACACGATATTGAATGAACAGATTTCTTCGCAGTATGGACCAGATTATAGTGTGAGTGGCTTGCATTATACATGGAATTCAACATTAAATGAAGTAGTGAAAGTAACCTTACCAGATGGTACCCAAATTGACAGAGATGAAGTATATACACTAACAGTAAATAATTTCATGGGGACTTCTGAGGGGCCAATTAAAGATTTAGGACAAAATCCTGTTACTGGTCCGGCAGATATTGATGCAACCGTTGATTTTGTAAAAAGCTTAAACAGTAATCCAGATCATCCGTTTACGTATACCTCTGAGGGGAGAATTTCGGAAACAGATAAAGAACCGGGCGATCCTGGAGAGCAACCAGAGATAGAAATTGAACCGAAGCGAGATTTTGGCGTTGCTACGGTCTATACGAGAGAGATAAGAGAGCTAGACGATGGCGTCCGTTTAACAATAAATATTGAAAATGGTTGGAAATATCGAGTCTTATTCTTAACCAAAAGACAGGTTGACTTACTTCGGGAGAAAGAAGTAACCTTAGTGGTTACGAATGGTTCAGGTTCAGCAACCTTTGATATGGCTTCATACCACAAACTATTTTTATTTGTTTGTGTGAAAAACAATGAAATGTAAATCTTTGTATAGATAAAGCAACTAGTATACTCGGAAGTCGCTAAAATGAGTGTTTTTGCTCATTAAGAGGTTGAACCGATAAAGTATGTTTTCTAGTTATGCTAGAAGAAGGTCGAAGTAAAAGAAAGTAGAGATAAGAGAACTCTGAACTATAATCGGGTGAAGCTATAAGTGGATCGTAGTTCAGAGTTTTGTCTTTTGATTCCTACAAAAAGGAACGCATATCGCCGTACAGTTATTCTAGCAGAAAAATCATGTGTGATACCTACGTAGTCAGAAAGTCCTAAGATCAACACTGCTAAGCGATTTTTGGTTAACAGTTTTAGCTAGGTTCGCGGAAAGCAACCCATATTTCAGATTGATTTAAAAGCATACAATATTATTCGCCTGTAGACCATATGCGTTGCTAGGTTCACGCTTTCTTATTTAACATTATGCACGATCCAGCATTCGTTGAAGCGCAAATGTTGCATATGTTGACACATCTTGCGGAACAATTATTTTATTTATTGGCTGTCCCTCGATAATAGCTTCTAGCGACCAAAGTAGATGTGGTAAATCTATTCTGTTCATGGTTAAGCAGGGACACATGTGAGGATTTAAAGAAATAATACGCTTATCAGGATGTTGATGAATAATCCGTTGTACAAGATTCATTTCTGTACCAATTGCCCATGAAGTACCAGACTTGGCCCGTTCTATGATTTCAATAATCGATTTCGTGCTACCATTAAAATCGGAGGCGTCTACGACCTCTTTTCGACATTCAGGATGAACAATAATATTCATATCTGGATAGGAATTCCTTACTTGTTCAATGTTTGTTAACGTAAAATTTTCGTGTACAGAGCAATGGCCCTTCCACAAAATAACTTTAATATCATCTACATTTTCCGTAAATTGCAATTCGTCTTTAATAGGATCCCAAACTGCCATTTCATGAGGTTCGATGCCAATATCAGCTGCTGTATTTCTTCCTAAATGTTGGTCTGGAAGAAAAAGTATTCTTTCCTTTTGGGAAAATGCCCACTGTACCATTTTATGCGCATTAGAAGAAGTAACGGTAGCACCATCATTTTTGCCGACGAATGCTTTAATAGCAGCTGTTGAATTAACATATGTTAATGGCAAAATAGATTCCCCAAATAAATCAGTTAGCTTTGACCATGCTCTTTCTGTTTGGTAAATATCAGCCATATCAGCCATCGAACAACCTGCTCGCATGTCTGGCAAGTAAACAGTTTGATTAGCAGTTGTAAGAATATCAGCGGTTTCCGCCATAAAATGTACACCACAAAATACAATATAGTTTGCATTGGAATTTTTAGCGGATACCTGTGCTAACTGAAGTGAATCGCCAACAGCATCCGCAAATTGAATGACCTCATCCTTTTGATAATGATGACCAGGGATAAATAGCGAATCCCCGAGGTCTTTTTTAATATGTTGTACGCTTTCCTCCATTTCTGCTTTAGATAAATGAAGGTACTTCTCTGGAATAGTATGAGAACCTATTAACGTTTGGAGTAATTCCATTTAAAATTCCCCTTCCGATTTATACGTTTCTAATTTTTACAGTTGCACTTATATCTAACGCTTTGACAGAGTGAGTTAGATAGCCTAAAGAAATATAATCAATTCCGCTTGTTGCATAGTCATGTAATTGCTCTATTTGTATTCCTCCTGAAGCTTCTGTGATGATACCTTCAGGAACATATTGTAGCCAATCTTTAATTATTTCCGGTGAACAATTGTCAAACATAATAATATCTACTTTATTTGTAATAGCTTCCATTAACTGTTTCTCTGTTTCTATCTCCACTTCAATTTTTGTGGTGTGTCCTAATCGCTTTTTAACTGTTTGTACTGCATCGGTAATCGTTCCAGCAAATGCTATGTGATTATCTTTTAGCATTACCGCATCATACAGGCCAAAACGATGATTATAACCACCACCACATTGAACTGCATATTTTTCTAACATGCGTAATCCAGGAGTGGTTTTTCTCGTATCACAAATTTTTGCTTCTGTTCCTTCTATTAATTTCACAGCATTTGCTGTCATGGTAGCAACGCCACTCATGCGCTGAATCAGATTAAGTACAACTCTTTCCGCTTGAAGCAGTTCAATAATTGGACCGCTAATGTGTGCAATTTCGGTTCCTGCGGTAATAAATTCTCCGTCCTTTATGTGAATGTTGCAGTTAATCAAAGGATTTATGATGGAGAACCCTATTTCAATAACCGCTTCTCCACAAAATGTTCCTGCGCGTTTTGCCACAAGATGTAAATCCCCCTCTTTGTTAGGTTGAAACAAAGCTTGTGACGATATATCTCCATTACCAATATCCTCTAAAAAAAAGCTTTCAAGCATAGATTTTAGCTTCATGGTGTTCACTATAATTAACCTCCATGTTTTCGTTTATCTCGCATATAACCGCCAATTAATGTCCGATGGGTTCAAAGTCCTTAGGTTATACCCTTGTGGTACTAACAATCCGTGGGGGATAAACAAAACCTCCATGGATTGAAGTTTCACTTTTTTCGGTAATGGATAATACTTTTTCTTAGCCAGCGTTTGTAGTCTTTATTCGGAAAATCGGAACGGATATGACCACCTCTGCTTTCGGTTCTGATAAGAGCTGACTGGGTCATTAATACGGAATTAATCCACATGAAATAAGTCTGTATATCCGCTCTTCTACACTGATCAATATTTGCAAAAGGGTCGATTGAAAAGGAATTTAACCAAGCGAAATGGTGTTGAAGGCTATCATTATTTCGAATTATGCCAACATAATGTGTCAGTTTTTCCTGCAGCTCTTTCCTTGTAAAAGGAAGTGATTCAAGTGGGTTCTTGTTATCTGGGGCAGGAACAAAATCTTTAGGATATTCTTCTACTTTCGTTTTTAATAGAAACATAGAGAGTCGACTTCCGTATACAAAGCCCTCTAGTAGTGAGTTACTCGCTAGGCGGTTGGCACCATGAACGCCACTGCATGCTACTTCACCTATCGCATAAAGCCCTTTTATTGATGTGCATCCCCATCTATCTGTAACAACACCGCCCATCATGAAGTGAGACCCTGGTAACACTGGTATTTTTCCTTTACTCAAATCAACATGATGTGCTTTACATAACTGCGAAATAGAAGGGAATCGTTTTTTGAAATTATGAATAGTAGTTATATCTAAAAATACGTATTTCCCAGATGTTACCTGTTTAAATATTTCATGGGCCACAACATGTCTTGGCCCTAAATCTTGCTGGTCATGGATTCCCTCCATTATTCGCTCGCCTCGATCATTAACTAATATGGCACCTGCCCCTCTAACAGCTTCTGAAATAAGTCCTACTGTTTTACCATTTGCCGATAAAAGTGTTGGGTGGAATTGTAAAAATTCTAAGTCACCTACGCTTGCACCTGCTCGATAGGCTAAAGCAATTCCATCTCCTAAGATGGTTGGGTGGTTTGAGGATTGCGTGAATAAGCCACCTGCACCACCGGAAGCTAATACAACATGTGGAGCGTAAAATTCCAGCAATTCCTCATTGCTGTTCTTGGCTTTTATGCCAATACATTTACCATCCCTATTTAAAATCAAATCCATTACCATTACATTCTCCATCCATGTGATGTGATCAGAAGCTTGTAATGATTCTAGTAAGAAATTCACAAGCTTCTTTCCTGTTTGATCTCCACCTGAATGTAGTATTCTAGGGACTCGGTGTGCACCCTCAACACCTAATGACAATGATCCATCAGCCTCTAAATCAAAAGGAGCACCGGCGTCAATTAATTCTTCAATAACTTTTTTACCTTCTTCAACAAGATCGTTTACACGATACTCATTTCCATGCCCCTCCCCAGCTGTCATTGTGTCATGAAAATGTTGCTGCGGAGAATCCGTTTTTGCGATAGCGGCGGCAATCCCACCTTGTGCCATGAAAGAATTACTGTCCTTAACTTGACCTTTTGTGATAATCATCACATGTTTGTGATTACTGAGTTTATAAGCTAATTGCAATGCAGCAATCCCGCTCCCTACAATAATGACATCGATTTTATTCATTGTCTTTCCTCCTGTTAATTTACAGGTGTCTTGACATATATGATTACACATAATTAAAATAATTACAAGTGTTATAGAATAGTAGGACTTCGTACAGAAGGGAGAGATTCATGTGAAATACTTCGATTATGCAGCTACAACACCTATCGATCCAGAGGTGTTAGCAATATACCAAGAGACAGCCTTAAGTTATTGGGGCAACACAAGTAGTCTTCATGATCAAGGAACAAAAGCTAAAGGGCTATTGGAAAGCTGTAGAGATAAACTGGCGTCTATACTACATGTTTCTTCAGATGGTATTTATTTTACTTCAGGCGGTACAGAAGCCAATCACATAGCTATTATTACGCTAGCATTGAGCCGACAAGATAGGGGGAAACATATTATAACAACAATGGCGGAGCATTCCTCTGTTTTTTCAAGTACAGCATATCTAAGGAAAGCGGGATTCAAAATAACCGAAATTCCCTTCTTGCAAAATGGGCAACTAGATTTTTATGCTTTAACAGATGCCATTCAGAATGATACGATTCTAATTTCAGTTGGGCATGCTAATAGTGAAATTGGTTCCATTCAGCCAATTGAAGCAATATCTAAGCAGGTAAGAGGACAGAACATTCTTTTACATAGTGATTGTGTTCAGTCATTTGGTAAGATAGACATAGCATCCATTAGTCCATTTGTTGATGCAATGTCTCTTTCCTCGCATAAAATATATGGTCCAAAGGGTGTGGGAGCAGTATTTATACGACCTGAATATCGAGTTACAGGAATATTTCCAAACGAAACGCATGAACGTGGAATCAGGGGAGGCACCGTTAATACACCAGGGATTGCTGCTTTTGTAGCAGCAGCATTAAAATTAACGAATAAAGATTGGAAAAAGATGTATCAGTTGAGAACTACCTTTATTGAACACTTAGGTAGCAATTGGGAGAAACGGTTTACGATATTTGAGTCACCCTCTGATGTTCAACTTCCGCATGTAATTGGTCTAACGGTTAATGGACGTGAGGGTCAGTGGGTTATGTTAGAATGTAATCGTAGAGGGTTTCATATATCAACGGGAAGTGCTTGTCATCAGGAACTTCAATCTCCAGCAAGGACAATAATTGCCATGGGGGTTATGGAAGAGAAGCAAAGAGAATTTATTCGAATCTCGTTTGGACAAGATACTACGTTGGATGATGTGATTCAACTTGCGCAGCTATTAAGAAAGTTGGCGAAATAGTGTTTTCAATGAATCGTTAACATGGATGAATGAGATAATGGACGGTGATCAGATTGAATGAAAAGAAAAAAATGCTTGGTGATGAAAGAAGAAAAGCTATCCTAGCAAAGCTAAAAGCAAATAATGAACCAACGACTGGTGGGGAACTAGCAAAATTAGCAAATGTAAGCCGTCAAGTAATCGTTAGTGATATCACATTATTAAAAGCAAGGAATGAACCAATTATTGCAACAAGTCAAGGATACGTATATATTCCACATAGTTCTATTGGTGGTGTAGAACGAACTGTTGCGTGTCAACATACTCCCGAAAGAACAGAAGAAGAGCTTCACTTACTTGTTGACCATGGTATTACCGTTAAAGATGTAAAGATTGAACATAGTGTTTATGGTGATTTAACAGCATCTATTATGGTATCAAATCGGAAAGAAGTAGCCCAATTTATTGAAAAAATCTCAACAACTGGTGCAGCATATCTTTCCGAACTTACTGACGGGGTTCATATTCATACGTTAATAGCAGCTAACGAACAACAATTAGTTGAAGCAGAAAATGCATTGAAAGAAGCAGGCTTTCTGATTGAAAATAAATGAATAGCATCTCATCCTTTAGCAAATAAGCTAGAAATACATATATCCTCAAGAATTGTCATAATTGAAAAATAGTGATTCATAAACTAATAAAGTGTGAGGATTCCATATCTTTCTCACAATTATATTCTCCTGACATGTACACGTTGTTATTTGGTGTAAACGGTCAGGTTTTTATGTTTTTTAGAATAGAGAGGAGAGGGAATATGTATTTCTTAAAGTGGTTATTTATTGGATTAGCAGTAAATGCGGTTGCTTTGATGCTTTTGTTTGCGAATATGGAAGGGATAAAGGGATTGCTGGAATTTATCATGGAAATGAACAAATTCTCAGACAAATAATGAAATGTTAATAAAGTGTAACATTATAACTATATCGCCCTTATTTCATTATTCCCTTTAACTATATCTACTTAAGGGGTCATGGAGTATTGTTTATTATTATAATAATCAAGAAATATTTCCATTTTATTACTTTAATTTTACATAAGACTGACAT
Source organism: Virgibacillus salarius (assembly GCF_039521925.1). Lineage (NCBI taxonomy): Bacteria > Bacillati > Bacillota > Bacilli > Caryophanales > Bacillaceae > Virgibacillus > Virgibacillus salarius. Next base: position 39,976 of record NZ_BAAACY010000044.1, read on the forward strand.
ATACTGTATATACTGAAATACTTCTTAAAATTTGTTAAATTATGACGTTTGACGAATGGTAATAAGAGGAGTAACATAATTCTGTCGAAAAAAACAATTGTCAGTTTATTCTGAAGGAAGACGAAGGAGTTTTTACTATCATGTCAAGATATAGCAAAGAAGAAATTGTACAAAGTGTCCCGCAAAAGGGATTTTTTGGACATCCCAAGGGTTTATTTACCCTGTTCTTCACTGAATTTTGGGAACGCTTTTCCTATTATGGAATGCGAGCGCTATTACTCTATTATATGTATACAGAGGTGGCCAGTGGTGGTCTTGGTATTGATGATGGAACAGCTAAATCAATAATGGCAATATACGGCTCCTTAGTGTATATGTCTGGGATAATAGGTGGATGGATTGCGGACCGCTTGCTTGGTACGCAGCAAACCGTGTTCTATGGTGGTGTGTTAATCATGGCCGGTCACCTTGTATTAGCGCTTCCGGCTGGAACTACTGCATTATTTATTTCTATGTTTCTAATTGTTGTCGGTACAGGATTATTAAAACCAAACGTATCTAGTGTTGTTGGTGATTTATACAGCCCTTCAGATGTGCGTCGTGACTCTGGATTCAGTATATTCTATATGGGAATTAATATGGGAGCGTTAATAGCACCTTTAATTGTTGGAACATTAGGTCAAGAATATAATTATCATTTAGGATTTGGTGTAGCAGCTGTTGGTATGCTTCTTGGGCTAGCTGTATTTTTAGCCACGAAAAGAAAGTATCTTGGGCTAGCCGGTACGTATGTTCCAAATCCATTAGAAAGAGACGAGAAGAAAAAAGTTTTTACACGTATTGGCTTAGGTGCAGTAGCTATTATCATCGTTGGTGCCATTACAATTCCTGCAGGTATACTAACGATTAATCGATTTACGTACTTGGTCAGCTTTCTAGGTATTATCATTCCTACATTATACTTTATTGTGATGTATCGGAGTCCGAAAACAGATGCGGATGAGAAATCACGTTTATTAGCTTATATTCCATTATTTATTGCGGCAATTATGTTCTGGGCTATCCAAGAGCAAGGTTCCATTATTTTAGCAGAATACGCAGATAAACGAACAGATCTTAGCTTTTTAGGAATCGAACTTCAGTCCTCCTGGTTCCAATCCTTAAATCCATTATTTATTGTCGTACTCGCTCCTTTTTTTGCTGGATTGTGGGTAAAGATGGGTGAACGACAACCATCTACTTCGAAAAAATTCTCTTTAGGCTTACTTTTCGCCGGTCTATCATTCTTAGTAATGATCATACCTGCGTCAATGAATGGAACAGAAAGTCTAGTTAGTCCGGTTTGGTTAGTGCTAAGCTTTTTACTTGTTGTTATAGGAGAACTTTGCTTATCTCCAGTTGGTTTATCAGCTACAACCAAATTAGCACCTGAAGCATTTTCAGCCCAAACTATGAGCCTTTGGTTCTTATCCAATGCATCAGCACAGGCAATTAATGCGCAAATTGTAAAACTATATACACCGGAAACGGAAATCATTTATTTTGGTGTTATTGGTGGAATTGCGATTCTATTAGGTGCTATGTTGTTTATGCTTTCATCGAAAATTCAGCACTTTATGAAAGGTGTTCGTTAGAATGAGCACTTTAACGAAAATTCGGCAAAGTCAACGATTTGCCGAATTTTTTTTATAAGTTAAGAAAGTATAAAATCAGTGCAATGACTGCGTTAAGCCAAGTAGTTATTTTGAAATGTTTGATGTATATTGGTAATGCTCCGACTAATTACTTCGCTTTCCACGGGCACGGCCTCAACTAACTTTGCAAAGAAGAACACGTTGCAAAGTTAGCTGAAGGACAAACCCCACGGAAAGGGAAGTGGGCAGCCGGAGTGGTGGTCAAGCAGTAGCTATTATTCCATAATAGCTACTAGAGGAAGCGTAAATCTGAGCATTTAGTGATAAGGACTGCGAATTTTGCTCAGTTTTTTTTAGTCTAGGAAATGATGAAATTTGAGCCTATATAATTATGGGGCGTATTGAGCCACGTTCAACTCCAGTATTACGTTGCTATTCGGGCGCTTGCGCTTTGGTTCTTTACAGTGAAGAAGTTCTTACGATATATTGTTGTTAAGCAAAATCTCCATTATGAAGTGAGGTGAGTCTGTGAAGTACGGACATAAATATAAGGTTGCTCATCGTGAAGCGCTCATTGGTGTTGGTCTGGTAATCTTTAATTTCTTATGGTGGTTTGCATTTGCCTACGGTTTAGGAGGTAAGGACCCTCAAGAGTATACATATATTGTCGGATTACCTGCGTGGTTTTTCTACAGCTGTGTAGTGGGATTTATCGTAATGGCCATATTGGTGGCAATTGTAGTGAAAAAGTTTTTTGTTGCTATTCCATTTGATGAGGAGAAGGAAATAGAATGAATTGGGAATCGCTAATACCGTTAATAGCAATATTATGTATTATATTTGGAGCAGGAATCTGGGCCGGTGGCTATTTAAAGAATTCTACCAACTTTGCTCAGGATTATTTTTTAGGCGGTAGGAGCCTCGGTGGTTTTGTGCTAGCTATGACAATGACAGCAACCTATGGAAGTGCTAGTAGTTTTATAGGGGGACCAGGGACAGCTTATAATGAAGGGCTAGGCTGGGTTTTATTAGCCATGTCTCAGGTTGCTACTGGCTATTTTGTTCTAATGATCCTAGGGAAGAAATTTGCTATCGTAACTAGGGAATATAATGCACTAACGATGGTGGATTTTTTGAAAGAAAGATATCAATCAAAATGGGTTGTTATCTTTTCTTCAGTCAGTATTATTATCTTTTTATTTTCAGCAATGGCTGCTCAATGGATTGGTGGAGCAAGATTAATTGAATCGTTGATTGGAATCAATTACACAACTGCACTATTTATATTTGCTGTTTCTGTTTTAATCTATGTTACTGTAGGAGGATTTCGTGCAGTTGCTTTAACGGATGCTATCCAAGGAAGCATCATGTTCGTTGGCACATTAATTCTTCTTATTGCTGTGATCATAGCTGGTGGTGGTATACCTAAGATTATTGCTGATTTAACTGCAGAGAACCCGAATCTAATTACCCCTTATGGATCTGAAGGACAGCTGACGCCAACTTATGTATCATCCTTCTGGATATTAGTTGGAGTCGGTGTGGTTGCATTACCACAAATTGCAGTACGGGCAATGTCATATAAAAGTTCACAAGCAATGCATCGAGCTATCATTATTGGAACGGTTGTTGTAGGTTTTATTATGTTAAATATGCATTTAATTGGTGTTTTCGCGCGACCTATTCTCCCAGGTATCGAAGTTGGTGATAAGGTCATGCCGTTAATTGCTTTGGAAGTCATGCCGAATTGGTTGGCAGGGATAGTACTTGCTGCACCGATGGCAGCTATTATGTCTACGGTAGATTCGTTATTATTACTAGTCAGCTCGACCATTGTAAAGGATGTTTATTTAAACTATGTAAAACCTGACGCCTCCCATCAAACTATTAAACGCTTAAGTATTGGAATAACAGCATTGTTAGGCATCATTGTGTTTATGATGGCACTCAACCCGCCTGATCTTATCATTTGGCTAAACCTTTTTGCATTTGGTGGTTTGGAAGCTGCTTTTATTTGGCCGATTGTACTAGGTCTATATTGGAAGAAAGGAAATAAATATGGGGCGATTTCCTCCATGATAGCAGGAGTAGGCTTATATATTTTATCAGACAGTTTTTTTCCTAAGCCGTTTGGACTCCATTCTGTCGTCCTTCCAGTTGTTGTCTCGCTAATAGTCTATGTAACGATAAGCTTACAAACGCAATCAAAAACAAACGTCACATGATGCCCTGCTCTTTTCATTGCTAAAGCCTGAATCGGAAAGGTAATTATAGAGGTATAAGATAAAGGAGCGAATCGACGAGTAACGAAGCGCTCCTTTTTTGTAGTCTAAGAAATGATAAAATTTGAGCCTGTGTATAAATATGGACGTGTTGAGCTACGTCTAGCTCCTAGGCCCAGAAACTAGGTGTCTTCACGAATCTCCCTCATCTAAGTCATTATTGGCTCGTAAGCTCACCGTGATTCGTTTAACTCCGTTGGACTCGCTCCAGTTACTACATTTCTAATTGGCGCTTGCGTTTTTGTTCTAAGTTAAGAAAGTATAAAATCAGTGCATTGACTGCGTTAAGCCAAGTAGTTATTTTGAAATGTTTGATGTATATTGGCAATGCTCCGACTAATTACTT